>JBHLLE010000056.1:0-10460 GCA_048885945.1 Candidatus Hermodarchaeota archaeon
AATACCTGTCGAGAAAATTACTAATTGAACTCCACAAGCAAAAATCGCCCAATAAAAATTTGTTGGATGAATTAAAACCTTTTCATCGTAATTAGGATACCAAACCCACAATCCAGAGACGATAAGAATAATTCCTATTACTAAGGAAGGAAGTAAAAGCCTATTTTTAACTTCACTCTTTCTTTTTATCGGATCTTTTGTGGTATTGATTTCAAATAAAACATCTCCTACAACGGTTCCATAAAGAAGAAAAGGAAAAAATCCTAATATAATATCTTGATCAGGAGAGTGATATAAGATGTGATATAAAATACCGAAAAAATTGATTTGCCCAGCATAAATGGCTAAAAGTGAAAATAGTATATGATTTGCCATCCAAGAAATTCCCGAAATACAAATTCTGGTGAGTTTAGACGTATTTAATAATGGAACCGTAAGTAATAACGATATTCCTATTGTAAACAAGATAAACCACGTCCAAATATATAAGGGATTCATCAACGCGATAGCAATACAGGTATTAAAAGCTAAACCGATTAGGACTATTAATAACGCTCTAAAGATAAATCCGTTTTTCACCATTTCTTTAGTAAATAAATCTAACTTTTCCGCCATAATCATTCCTTTTCTATAAGATATTATACTGCTTATTCCTGAAACAAATAAGAATCCTGCAGCTCCGACCCACGAACACAGGAAAATTATAAGATACCATAACCACCGGCTATCTGGTTGAATCCACCAGTCCATCAAATGACCCCCGATCATGTAGAACATTGCAAGGCCACGAAATATATCAATTGTCTTAAATCTTTTCGGCTTCATATCATTTAATCGTATTTTCTTTAAATTGTAATGACATTAATTTCATCTAAAATAAGAACGCATAATTAGTTTTCCCTCAAATCAAGAGAAAAAAAAAATCATTATCTTATAAAAAAAATGATATTTTATTGTTAATATTTATTTTTCTAATTTATTAATTGTACAAAAAAGTTGAAATTAACTTTAATAACTAGACGATTACTCATTTAAAACCTTTTTTACTTGATCGCTTATCTTATCAACTTTTTTATCCTTAATCCAATAACGAATCTTTTTAGATCTAAGCATCTTCTGAATTTTATCGTTTAATTCGCTCAATTTCTTTCGATCTTCTTCCGATAATTGTGGGACTTTTTCTATGATTGTTTTCTTAGCCTTTTCAATTTCTTGCTCAATAATTGGAATGGGTATTGGTTCTTTACCCTCAATTAGCCTTTTTCTTAAGATTTCCTTTATGTTTTTAATCCAACCTTCGATCCAAGGATAAGATCCTTTTTTAATCGGATCTTTTATTTCAATTTCTTTCCTTTCTACGACAATAAGGTCATCTGGACAAGAATTTTCACAAGCTCCACAATAAAAACACGCGTCTTCATTGCAAGCAATTTTTCCATATTTTAATACATCTTCAGCGCTTTCTGGAATGAAAAAAGATTCAGTCGGACAAATATTAATACATGCTTTACAATTATCAGGAGTACATTTATGAAGCATATTCTTTTTAATAATTACTTCTCCTTCTATAGGTGATTTAATGTGGAAGCACTTTGTAGGACATTCCTTACTTATTTTATAATACTCTTTAATGTGGTTTCTATCACGAACCTTCAAGCATAATTGGCAAATCTCATTGTTAGAATCTTCAATACATTTTTCTTTATCAATATCATAAAATTTTCCGATTGTAGGGAATTCACCGAGAATAATTTGCCCCTCTGGCTCAATATTCTCATGAAAAGCGTCATTAGGACATACAATAGCACATAACATACAATAACAACATTCATCGTGATTAATTAAGATTTTTGGATTATCATCACTTAAGGTTTCTTTTGCTATATCCGCTATTGGTCCTAGCTCAATAGCATCAACAGGACAGATTAATTTGCATAGACTACAACCTATACATTTTTTGATGTCATATGTAAGCTTTTTATTAACATCTTTATATTTCCAGCTCAAGATAAATTGATCTGGACTAACTTCAAGCCCCTTTTCTATTTCTTCTTCCTGTTCGTCTGAAATTGCATTATTGTGAACTGCTGGAGAAATTTTTAATCAACTACTCTTAAAATTCGCTTTTTCTTAAATAATCTAAATTGTTCTTGGTAATTAATTTTAATGTCTTAGAAAAATAAAGTATATGAGAAAATAAATCTAATTAAAATCTTTTAATAAATTAAAATTATCTTGTACTTTGGATGAATAATCTTTCCTTGCTTTGCTTCTTTTCCCACTTTTTACGTTCTGAACGCAATTTAAAGAGATCTACATCCTTATAAATTAAACCTTCCTCCTTGGCGGATATAGTTCTTTCAATTCGTTCTTTTTCAGGAGTATAGATTAGGGAATCCCCAAATTCTCCAACATTCGCGAAAAAACAGTAGGCATATATGGATCTACGAGCATCAAAATGAGCTGCTTTAAAGTCTGCCGTAACCGGAGTGAAAGCTGGATTTAATAATATATCCACAGGGGGCTCGAAATTTTTAAGCTCCACCCTTAAATCCATATCGAGAAAATCACGGCATATGGCAATTGCGATTCTCCCATACTCCGTGTTGCACACGATGATTGTTCGTGGAAGTGTTCCCACCTCTATTGCCTCTTTGAACATTTTTTTTCCTAAATGTATTGTAGCAGGGATGTGCTTCTCTTGCTCCCAGAGGATTCCATCAGGACCTATCACGAGGCTTAAATTTCGTTTTGATTCTTGATCGTGGTACGATCCTGGAATGACATACATATTGTATAATTTGGCAAGGTCGGATATATCTTTTATAAGTTCTCTATAATTTAGGTCAATCGTCATTTCCGGAAAGATTAAGATGTTGACTCCATTTTCGGCGGCATTCTCGATCATAGCTTTTATTTTTGTTCTTATCGTATCTATTTTATCCTCCCGTAGTCCGAGGAGGCCTGAACCTTTCATTTCATAGAATTCATTTATGATATTGCCTGATTTAGATACACCTATTTGGGCAACGCCAACTCTGCATTCTCTTTTCTGAACTCGGGAGTATTCTTTCAATAAGTCCCTATATTTTATTTCATATTTCCTTCTTAATACTTTTTCTTGAATTACCCGTCTTTCTTCCTCATTAAACTGATATACTTCTCCTAAACGAGGAGATTGGCTAGTTTCTAAGGAACAGGCTGGGGCTGTTATACCTGTTGTGCTACTGGATATAGAAGGTTTTGTAATTGAGTTTAAAGCCGAAAATATAATTTTCTTTTCTTTTTCTACCATATTTAAGCGTTCTAATACTTCCTGGTTTTTATGAATGTTGCCGGATTTAGCAAAAAGATCTGCAGCGGATCTCAGATATTCTGATCCAACTCTTAAGAACTCATTCTTTTGTTCAAAATCTAAATCCTCATCTGCTCGTATGAGAGACCATGCTGCATCGAAATATATTGATGTAGCTAAAGCCCAATCCGCTCCACTGGTAAAACCTCCCTTTCGATAAGATTCTGCGGCTTTCCTAACCATAATTTTAATCCTAGGATATAATTCTGCTTTAATATTCGTCTCAATAGTTTCATCAAATTCACAGCCATATTCTAAAGCTTGACAAAAGGCAGCATTCCCCGAAGCTAAAAATTTCATTGAATTTTCCATAAAAAGTTTTCCTGCCTTTTCAAATAAATTTGCCGCCTCAGCAAATCTTTCAGGATCTTCGTATTTTTCAGCGAGCTCCATACTTTCCCATGCTCTACATAAATAATAGATTGCTTCGAGTTCATTCCTCTCTCGTTCAACCTTAAAGAGATTACAAATATATCTAAATTGGGAAGCCGCAGAAGCAAATAGATCTGCCGCCGCGGTATGATCTCCTTGTTTTTCTAAAATTCTTGCCCTTTCTATATCCGATCTAGCAGAACAATAATTAATCCTCAATTTTGCTACTTTCTCTAGTTTCTGGACTCGCATTACAGTAGATTTATCTTTAGATCGCTTAGAAATTTTCTCCATCATTTTTCTAGCATCATTAAAGTAAGTTTTTGTATCTTCAAAGCGAATTATCGCTTCTTCGTGAAGTTCTTGTTTTGAAGCTTGCTCTGCGTCTTCTTGTAATGCCCATGCGGAGTAATAATAAGCTTCGTAATTAAAATTTGGTAGATTTTTCAAAAGATTACTTCCACTATTATAGTAATCTTTAGCTTTTAGATAATTGTCATTTTTATGATATGCCTTAGCATTTTCAATTAAGTTCCACGCCTTGGTATAATTCAACTTCTCATTAACCCGTCTTTTTAAGGGCCTATATTCTATATTTTTCAACGCCTCAAAATAAGCACTTTGCGCTTTCTCATAATATTTTGCTGAAGCTGTAAAATTTCCCATTCTATCCTCTAAACGAGCGATATATTCATATGTAGCAGCAAGATAAGAGCGATAACCTCTTTCTTGGCATTCTTCGATAATTTGGAGAAACAAATCTCGAGCTTCCATTATAGTATCGATTTTTCCATCTAATAGACTAAGTTCTTCATATAGAAGCCCCAACCGCATTTTTCCTGCTATAATACCAGTTCGAGACTCGATCGCACATCCTAAATAATTTTTGGATGCATCTATAGCAATAGATAACATCTTAATCTTTTCTTCTTCATTATGTGAAAGATTTGAGAGCGTTTTATGGGCTCTATATATACATGCATAGCGTGTGGCACGACCAAATCCTCCTTCGCAATTTTCACTAACTTTTTTGACTTCATTTACATAATCAAGCATTTTTTTAATATGTTCATCTCGTTTATTTTTAGCAGTATTAAGATAACTTAATTGAGAATGCGAAAGGATTAATAGATGATATGCCCATAGAGAAAAAAGGAAGTTAGCTGTACATTTCAATATCTTTAAGGCATATTCAATACCTTTTTCTGCATAAATTTTTCTTTGCGGGAAATTGAAAAGACTCATCTGGGCGATATTAGCATAGTAAAAAGCAGGTAAATAGAATGACATCGCTTGCAATGAGAGACTATATCCCTCATATACATTCCCCAACTCTATAATCTCATCAATATCACTAATGATTCTCTTCTGGACATATTGAAATCTACCAAAAAGCATTGACCACCAATTTAAAACAAATAATATTGGTATAATAATAGCCCTTCCGCTTACTTTTCTTGCATTATCCAATGCCTTTTCACTTAAATTTATACTCTTGTTGAAATATTCATTCTGTTCTATTTCATCATCAATGATATGAAATCCATATGTAAAATATAGATTTCCCGCGGTTAAATAAATCATTGCAAGATAAATAGAATTATTATAATTTTCAAAAAAACCTAAATTTTTCTTAAAAATTAAGAGAAATTTTTTTAAGTTTTCTAAATAACGCTCGTCCTTTCGAAAATCCAATATAACTTGCGCAAAGGTTAAATGTTGCATTCCCCAAAACCATGATAAAGCAAAATATGATAAATTTTTTACATCTAAAGCTACTTCACAGGCCTTGTATATTTTATCCATGCCCTTTTGGTAGAGATCAATTATTTCCTCAGGTTCGTCGCATAAAAATATCAGATGACCAGAAATCATAGTTAATCGATTTAAAATTCTTGCTAATGCGTTTTGATCGTCATTTTTAATACATAACTCATACGATTGCTTAATTAATTCCAAAGCATTTCTGCATTTTTTTCTACTTTCGATAATAGAGTCTGTTCTTATACTTTCTAGAAGAAGATTTAATGCCCTACATTCCAATTCTTCAAATTTGCTTCTATTTTGTTTAAAAATATCAGCTGCCTCTTTAAAAACATTAACTCCTTTTTTAGTTATTTCCTCACTATTTTCTTTACTATTTGCTTGAAAATAAGCAATATAATAAGCTTCTCCTGCTTTTTCAAATAATCGTGCAGCTTCCTCAAGTAGGTGTTTATCTAAATAAGATTTTGCTATCAGCTCATATAATTTAGCTGCTTCAGCCAAATTATAAGCTTTCTCCTCCTTAATTGCTTGTTTTAACAGATTAGACTCGCTTTCCTCTGTCAACATTTTTGATCAAAGAATTGCTTCTATGTGCTATTCGTCCTCAATTATCTTACAATCATTAATTTCTTAAAATAACTAATATAAAGTTATTTCATTTGATAATATATACTTTTTTGTAATTTTATAGAGGTTTCTGTGAAAATCAGATTTTTTGCACTTTAAAGCCGTTTTTCAATAGAATAAGTAAGAAAATTAACGGATTTATAAAATTATTTAATCAAAAATTATTCTTGGAGGGTATATTTCACATTTTCTAAAACCAGCTGATTCCCGTATGCCCCTGTACTAATGGCTCCATCCTCATCAATTCTAGGATCAGGAATGAATTTTTCCTCCTTTAGTAATCCACTCACAGATATAGACTTATCCAAAATATTTGAGGGCCAGGACTCAAGCCCTTTAATATAAATGACATTTCCTTCTGGAGTGAGTAGCACGGCCCCACCTTTAGCGTCCTTAGCAGTGCCCTTTAAATTCACTTTTTGACCTATTTGTTTATCCAGATCCATTTTTTTAAACCGTTCCTAAAACTTTAAAATAAAAATATTATTCTTCAAGAAATTTGGGGGGCAAATTTTCTTGTCCTGGGAAGGAAAGAGGGGGTTTAACCATCACAGTCACAGTACCATGTGCTAGTAATTTGCCTTCTTCATTTTTAATCGTAGCTTCTGCCAATCCTATGTTTTTAGTTAATTTTATACAGCGTCCATGAGCAAAAATTTTACCGCTTCTGATACTTGAAAGATAATTAATTTTCATTTCTATTGTGGCTGCACTATTTTTACCATCAACTTGAGAAAATACGGCAAAGAATCCCGTTCCATCAATTAACGCAGCATAAACACCTCCGTGAACCATTCCATAGTTTTGAAGATGTTTACGTTTGACATCTATTTCAAGAAATGATTCACCATACTTCAAATCGATTAACTTCATATTTTGATCTTTAAAATAAGGACTGCTATTAATAAAAGGTAAGGCGAAACCAAGCCATTTTGGATTTAACTTTTTCATCTTAGAATCCTGATTCTATATTATCTTGAATATTATTATTTAAAACGATAGTGTTATATCTTATTGATTCAAATAATTATTTTCTTTCTGTTAATTAATCTAAATAGTTTTTAATAATTAATATTAATGTCTTAAATCATTAGTTAAAAACTAATTTTTTAGGTATTTAGAGAAATTATCACATTCGAATCAAAAAATATTAATTAATTCTGAATTTCACCCATTCTCAGAATCAGAAATAGAATATTTTTCTTTTTCTTTCTTGTTCTGTTTTTTAACGACAAAATTGATTAATATGTAAGCCACAATAATAAATGCAAATCCAAAAAATAATCCTAATAATCCATTATATCCTAAAGCAATGAACGCTACCACCATTACAGAGCAAATAAATAGTGCAGCGATACAAAAACAGTCAGTCATTGTCGATCTAACCATTATTAATTTCACATTAAGGTTCTAATTTTTACTTGATTTATTGATGTTTTTCTTTAAATCTTTATTTTTTAAATTATTTTCTAAAAATTGAAATTAATTTTATAGTTAAAAAATAAAAAAAAAATTATTTCCAAGAATATAGAAATAGGTTTATTCTGGAAATAGTCTATTTCTAATAAATTGTGGTAATAGAAATCCTAAATAGAAGAAAATTGAGCTAGAGATTACAATTGTTCGCGAGAGAATCAATGTTAGAGGATTTACAGGTAGACCTGTATCTAACACGCCACCAATACAATATGCCCAGAATGCGATTAATATTAATTTTCCTTTGAACCTATTTTCGGGATTTTCAGATCTAAGTAATTCTTTCGAAAATAAAGTACCTGTGATAGCTAGGATAACTATCAATGAAATTAAATATATCCTGACAAAACCAACCCATGCAACATCAACAACCCCTTGTAATTCACCTATCATACTAATATCGGTAATGATAAAATAGAACAAATAAATTTCAAAAATAATACCATAAATTGCAAAAATAATTCGAATTATCTTATGGTGTTTTTGATACACCAAATCTGTAACTGCTGTAATCCAAGTACTTATTAAAAAGGGAATACCAATATTAGCTATTAGCATATAGGGTTCTGGGGGAAGTCCTTGACCTGTGATGAGATAACAAAGAAATGAAAACGCAGATCCATACCAAGGTTCAGCTAAACCGGTCCAGAAAATACCGGCGTAAAGAACTTGCCTATTTTTAACTTTAAAATATCTCAAGACTATTTTTAAACCTAATATTGTGAATATTATCACTATTATTAAACTAAAGGTTCCATTCAAAAAATCAATAAAATCTAAATCCATGTGATCAATCCCTATTTTTTTTTAACTAATTAGTAGATAACTAAATGGTAAAATAAATTATTAATAAATATTCATTTTTGTGAAATTTTCTTGAAGATAAATAAAAATGGTATTATAATATAGATTTACGATTTAGGAGTTATCTTAAAAAGAATTAAATAATTTTTAGTAATAAAATAAATTTTAGATCTGTTTTTGGAGTTTAACTACTTTTTTCTCAATCTTTTTCATCCTAGATTCACTATGGTCTAGAACGGAATAATCTTCAAGAACTTTAAGGGCTATACGATAATAACGTAAGGCATTAATGTAGTCGTTGCTTTTTTCTAATTTTTCTGCTGTACTTTCAGCGTAATCAATTTCCATTTCTTTTATTTTCTTATCGACTTCTAATACCATAAACGAAATTTTTCCTATATCCTCTTGTAAATCAAATCCAGACGCTAAGTAAAGCGCTTTTTCGTACTCCCTCTGAGCTTCTTTATAGACTAATCCTTTTTCGGCAGTTTGTCCTTTTTTAATAAACGAGTTTATCAATTTTTTTGCTTCTTCTTCGCTTAAGCTTTCAGCTTTCTTTTTTAGATCGTAAATCGCTTTATCGTTAGCGATTATAGGAGAAATTAATTCGTTATTTGCTATTCTAGTGGCATGAGATTCGCGAAATGTTTTTAATTTGTTTTCTGCTGTTTCAAGAGTAGTAGGAATTATGACATTCATCGTTAAAAGCTGATATATCTCGTAAAGAATAATTCTAGCGTCAATATCTACGATTTTTTTAACTTCATTTAATAAATTATGGATAAAAAAGAATTGTTTAGTCGCTAAATATTCTCTTGCTAATTTTACGATTGCTTTCTGAATGTGATTTTCATTAATGGATTCCATAACTTTTGGTAAAAAAGAATGGGCTAGAATCATAGGAAAAACTAATTTTACATTAAAGAAATCAGTAATAAAATTGATAGAATGTTCAAAATCTAAAGCACCTTGAAAGACAACCTTTACTAGATTATCTTTATATCTTATCTCGTATTTGCTTAAAAATTCGATAACCTGTGTTTTCAGACTTTCCGAAGCGTAGCTGTCTAATACGAGACATATTCTAATATATTTACCGTTCCGAAGCAAAATATTAAATGTCTTATATTGTAATTCGTAAAATTGGTGATTCTTGACGTAATCCGTGTAATTTGAATCGCCTGATTCTGAAAAGGTTATGTTTGCCTGTAAGAAACCTGTTAACAATTCTACATTAACTCCCGCTCCCGAAATTGGATAATCTAAAATGGGTAAACCAGAATCTTTAGTCATTAATAAAATGTGCTTAATGTTTAAAACATCTAAAAATTTCTGCCAGATTAAATCTCTAAACATCTGAAGTCGTTTTTCTTCGGAATCCATCTCGTCAATTTTAATGTTATGATTGATTTCTAATCCAAGTTTTTTAATCCGATTTTTAATACATTCTTCGCAGGATTCAGGGTATTTAAGACATTCTTTTTTATCGTACCCACAATTAAAACCGACGCGACTGATTTGAAAGTATACCATTTATAACACAATCATGTATGTAATAACTTAAGAAAATCTAATATATTCTTATCAAATCTAATATATTGAGAATTTTTAAAACTTTCACATAATATCGAATTTTGCGATGTTATAGCGAAATAGTATAAATAAAGAGTTTCAATTAAATTCTCTTTAATACTTAATATTCTTCTTTTATTTGACGAAATGCGATTTTATAATTGATTTATTTCTTATAATAGAATATTTTTACATAAAAAATTTAGAAATCGTTTAATATAGTCTATAAGATCCTGATATTTTAGAAATTAGAACTTATTCAAACACATAAAAATTTTTAAAAAATATAATACTTTACTGTAAAAGAGTTTGAAAATTTTTATACTCACGAGGTTTTTAGGTTTTCAAACTAATAACATAAACTATATTTAACTAAAAATATGTACTTTAAACGATTAAAAATGAAAAAATATAAGCTAATTCTTGTATTCTTACTGATTAGTATAACACTAATTAATAGTATAAATATAAATTCTTCTAGTACAAA
>JBHLLE010000057.1:0-5236 GCA_048885945.1 Candidatus Hermodarchaeota archaeon
TGATTATAATAATAAGATTTTAAAAATATTTTATTCTCACAGATCCAAATAATAAATCCAATTAAAAATGGGAGACTAATATGGATGATAATATTCCTGAAGGAATTCAAAGAACCCAAATTTCAAAGTTAGCAAAAGGAAAAAAGGAAGTTAAAATTGCTGAAATGATTCATGAGTCAAGTACAGACCTAAGTGAAAAAAGAGTTGTTTATCGCCTTTCTTTTGCAGGAAATAATGAATTAGAGAAGTATTCTGTTTTTGTGGTTAAAGGATATGAAACTGCAATTTTAATCCAATTAGGTCAATTCGCTGGAATTATTCCAGAAGGGATTTGGAAAATTGATAAAAAATTTCTATATTCAGGGACCGAAATTATATGGATTGATAAAACAGAATTTAAAACAAGATGGGGGTTGACAGATATTTATCTTAAAGACAATATTAAAATAGGAGCTCATGGTTCTCTACTTTTGAAAATTAAAGATCCAAAAAATTTCGTTTTAAATATTGTTTCTAGCAAACAAGTTGTAGAGAAAGATCAGGTTGATGATTTTATTTATGAACTGGTAACTCAAAGTTATAATGAGGTTTTAGGAGAATTCACCATTGATGATGTTATTAGAAATCGACAAAACGTAAAAAATCTCGTATCTGAAAAGTTAAATGGATTTCTAAAACATTGGGGTATAGAACTAATAAATTTAGAAGTTGAAGGTTTTAAATTACCTGAAGAATTCGATAAAATCGGTGAAATCGAAATGGTAAGCAAAGTCCAAAAACTTGAAAAAATAAAGGAAAGAGATCTTTTAAAAGAAGATATCGAAACTTCAAAATTAAGAAAAGAGTTAAAAGCTATCAAAAAGGAACAAGAAGGAAATGAACAAACTTCAATTAAAATCATTATAAATGAGGAAGGAAATGAAAGAAATGGGAAAATTGACATAGAACCACCATTTGAAGCTTATAAAGGGGAAGAACCATTTTTATTTGTTAGCTACACCCATAAGGATATGAAAACAGTTTATCCAATTATTAAACTTTTATATAAGAATGGAATTAATATTTGGTATGATGAGGGAATACCATTAAGTTCAGATTGGAGCGATTCACTTGCTGAAAAAATCATGAATTGCAATGTTTTCCTTTCATTCATTTCACCTCAAGTCCTTGAATCTGAATCAACTCAGGATGAAATTCAATTTGCTTTGAATGAGAAGAAAACTTTCTTAGCGATTTATCTTGAAGAAACTGATCTTTCTCCAGGGTTGAAAATGAGGATGAGAAGAATACAGGGTATTCAAAAATATGAAATGGATGAAGAAAGGTTTTATAAAAAATTAATAGAAGAAGTAAATCGATTGTTACCTAGTTAACTATTCTTCTAGCTTCTTATCTAACATTTCAATAAAGTTAGATATCTTATCTTCACTTAGAATTAGAAAATCTCCATCAATAGTAAAATTATACGATTCTGCCCATGCAAAAATCAGATCATCAAATGATTTTTTATCAATATTCAAAAGATTTCTTATAAATTCCAGCTTAATATTTTTCGTAATATTTATCATTTTTTTCAATTTTTCAATTGAATCTTTATTAAGTAATTCCAGTTTCATTCCCTTCTTTTCCATCTCTAGTTTAATTTTTCCTTCCTCTATTTTTTTTTGCCTTAGAAATACATCTTCCTGATAGGATTTTTGTTTCTCATCTAAATGTTTCTCTTTTTCCTCAATTTTAGGCTTTCTGGTTCTTTTAGCGTCAAGAATACAGGTTGGAACTGCTAAGCAGATTAAGATAGGGCCAAATAAAAAATAAATTAAAAGGAAAATTGGGTTTAAAAATATTAACATTAAAACAACTGATAAAACAAGGACTCCAAAAAAAATTGCAAACCACCATAAAATAAGTTTGTGCTTAACCGTCTTTTATCACCCTTTATTATTTTTCAAATATTTGTAATTTAATTTAATAGTTTTAAAACTTTTTTCCACAGATTACACAAAATTTTGCATTTTTCTCATTCTGCTTTCCACATTTAGTGCAAAATTGTACCGTTTCAGTTATCGTTGTAGTTAATGAAGATTGAGTCTCAATTTTTCCAATTTTCTCTTTCTCCATTGCTGTCCACATCTCAAATTGTTTATCAAGCGCTTCAATAAATTCTGTTACTGTATCCTTATTAATAATTAAATAATCACCATCAACAGTAAAATTAAAAGCTTCAGCCCAATTGAAAATATTACGAGCGAATCTAATATCATCCAAGTTTAAAATATTTTTTAACATATCAATTTGAATTCGATCAGATATAGATACTACCCTTTTTAACTTTTCAATTGCTTCTTTTTCTAAAACTTGCAATTTTCCACGTTCCAAGCTTAGATCATACTTTTTTTGTTCAAGCTCTAATTCTTCAGATGTTCTTGCTAACTGTGCATCCTTAATTAGACGTTCTCTTTCAATTATTTCCTCTTTTTCAGAGAATTCAACTTTTCTGGACATTTTTGTATCAAATAAGAAAACTGGTAATGCTGACAATACAAAGATCATCGCAAATATGAACATAAGAACATATAAATCAGGATTTTTGGTTTGAACTGTTAATAATGATATAATCATATATGGAATAAATAAAGCAAGAAACCATATACAACAGATTTTATGTTTCATTTTTATACATCTCTTTTTTTATATTGTGAATCAATCCTTCTTCTTACCAAGTTTTAACTTTTCACTTTCTTCCCACATTACAAATTGCTCATCCAACATATTAATAAAATCATCAACGGTTTCAACATTAGTAACCAAATAATCACCGTCAATTTTAAAGTTAAATTGATTTGCCCAATCTAATATTTTATTATCAAATGATTGTTGATCCATAAATAAAGCTCTTCTAACAAGGTCTAGTTTAATCCGATTAGATACATTTAAAATTTTTTTTATCTGTTCCATTGGATCAATATTAGATTCTAACATTTCAATTTTCTTACGTTCAAGTTTAATTTTTTCTCGCTCCAATTCTAATTCAGCGCGTTTCAAAGCTAATTCTTCGTCTTTCTTACTAATTTGCTCTCGAATAAGGTTATCTTCTTCCCTTGTTATAGAATCTTTTTTAAGTTTAGAATCAATGATACAAATGGGACATATAGCCATTAAAATAATTACTGTGATAATCCCAGTAATAGTTATTATAATTTCAGATTTGAATATAAGCATTAGTATTATATAGAGGACTAAGACGATTATAAGCAATAGAATTAAGATTTTTGTGTATAGATATTTACTCATGATTTAGTTCTGAAATCTTGTTTTATGATATATTTAAAACTCCATAATTATATAAAGATTATTAATGATGTTTTAAAATCTTGATATGATATCATTGATAATTTCTGATATCACAACTCATGCAAGGATACTTAATGATAGATTTGATAATTCATCTCTCAAATTATTCTTTCTACAAATTAGATTGTTAGAAATTATATCTATGCATGATTACTTTAGTATTAAAAAAATTAAAGAATCAATTATCTGTTCTTATTGTAGAAAAAAAACAAAATGATTTATTTATTATTTCTTATACTTTTTTACGAGATCTTCTGGTGTAAATACACCATTTTCAGTAATTATTCCGGTGACGAGCCTAAATGGTGTAATGTCGAAAGCATAATTTAAGCAGTCTACACCATCAGGGACAATTTGAACTTTACCTAGAATATTACTCACTTCAGAGCTATCTCTTTGTTCGATTGTCACATCGTCTATAGTTTCATTAAGGGATAGTGTAGAAGTTGGAGCAGCTACATAAAATGGAATATTGTTATCTTTAGCAGCTAAGGCTACTAAATAAGTGCCAATTTTATTAAACACTGCATCAGAAGTCACTCGATCTGTTCCAACTATGACTTTATCAACTTTGCCTAATCTCATTATTAATCCTGAAGAAGTATCTGAAATAACTTTTACAGGTATCTTATCATAATGACACTCATACGCAGTTAGCCTTGCACCTTGAAGTCTTGGTCTTGTTTCATCAGCAATAACCGAGATTTTTTTCCCCTCTTCAATGGCTGCTCTCACAGGGGCTAAAGCAGTTCCATACTGAACCGTTGCCAATGAACCCGCATTACAATGTGTTAAAACAACGTCTCCATCATCGAGTAATTTAGCACCATTTTTTCCAATATTTTTATTCACATTAATATCTTCTTGAGCCATGATTTTTGCTTCTTCAACGACTAATTCTGATATTACAGGAGGCTCGTCTGGAGCAGATTGAATAATCTTCCAAATTCTATCAACTGCCCAAAATAGATTTGATGCTGTTGGTCTCGTACTGCGAATGACATTAGCAGCTTCTTCCATTGACTCCATAAATTTATTTTTTGGAAGCTTTTTATATTCAATTGTGGCAAGAGCCATTCCCATAGCTGCTGCTACACCAATTGCTGGAGCCCCTCTAATATTCATTACTTTTATGGATTTAGCTACGTCTCTATAATTAACGAACTCTAAAAATTTAAGATTGTGAGGTAAAATTGTTTGATCTATCATTTTGACACTTGGAGGAGAATCTAACCATTCAATAGAAGGAATCATAATTATTTAGAATACTTTAAACTTTAAAAACTAAATTTGAATTCAATTGATTTTTTATTTCATAATTAAAAAAAAAACTTTACTAATTAATCTATTATTAACATATTTCTTAGTTATATTTATTATATTATCTAAGAAAAATGTCTAAATTGAACTTATAGAAGTAATCTCCAATCAATTTGTTTTTTTCGTTTTAACTTGATACTCGTCAGCTCTTCAAATCTAATATATATATATGTTAACCTCTGATCTTTAGGGATACTATAATTTACTTCAATGAGGTAGTATCCATTTTTAATATTCTTTGCAAAAATATCTCTTTTAATTTTGTCAATCTTAATCAATCTTCTCCAATTTTTCCATATCATCCTCCATTTTTCGGTTCTATATTCTTCATTACGATGGTTAGTAATCCCTTTAAAAGCTTCAAATCCTTCTGGTGTATCATCATGTTGTTTTCCATTATATCTAATACCTAATATTATAACATTACCATTTTTATCTCTAGTAAGATTGCCATCTATATCTTTTAAATTTAATAAATTTTGAAAAATATCAATATGTGCAGCATCTCCTAGGTCTTTTATTTCAGGATTTGCATTTACATCAAAAATCTCTTTTATTTTTTTTT
>JBHLLE010000057.1:5246-10425 GCA_048885945.1 Candidatus Hermodarchaeota archaeon
ATGGAATGTTCTTTGGAAAATAGTTATCGTATGCCCTGTAATTATCGTTATCATCTTCTTTTTGAGATTTTCAATCATGAATGCCTCCGAGAATCTTGTAAACCAGCGAATGGAGAGTAGTGGTCCGTATCTTTCGACCTCAAAAGAGGTTTCAAAAATATAATTAGAAAGTTCATATGTAATTTTCTGATTTTTATTCTGGGAACACTTTGGACAGCTAAAGTATCTCATCATGTTAAAATAGCTTCTAAAAAATTCATATCCACATTCATGCCTCCACTTTAAAAAAATATCAACTCTTCTCTTACCTCTAGATTTAGCTTCATAAATAGCATTATTAAATTGTGTCTTATCAGAAACAAGCTCATAATTAGTATCTTCAAGATATTTGATAATATAATCATGTTCTATTCTTTTTGTTGCTTTTGAATACCAACCTTCTTCAGTTTTCTTATTTTCATCACAAACAGAACAACCAAACCTACCTATCTGATCGATAAACTTATATGTCTTATGTCCATATTCACACTCAACTTTAACTTTTGAATTAACTAACTTACCAGATTGCATTCTATCTGGTATTGAATAAAACCATTCCATAGGTGTTGTTTTCAATGTAAATTTAGGTTGAGCTAGCTCACATTTGAGCTTTACTGAATGGTAGGATGTCTGCCCTCTACCAAAAATCAAATCATAGACAATTTTCCCTTTATTTTCATCTCTAAAAAATTCTTCTGTTAATATTTTTGCATATTCTATAGCTTCATTGGGTCTTATTCCAACTTTATTTATTTTATACAGTCGCTTACCATTTTCTGAATATTTCTGTAATTGAGATAAAACGACTACTTTCAATTTATCGTATTTATCTTGGTCATAATTTCGAGATAAGTATTTACTAATTAGATCATCTGGGGGTTTTTGAATCTCTTTAGGTATCATTAGTCTCTTTGTCACTTCCCATGCTTTATTTAGAATATAATTCAAATCTGCTATAAAATACCTAGTGGCTGAAAATTTATCATATTGAAAAAAAAACCTAAATATGAACTTAATTAATTATTTATATACCATGAAATTAAGTTATTTAGAAGATAAATAGGTGTTTGATGTAAATCTAAAAACTCTATTAAAAGAAAATATTCAACTTGTAATTGAAGAAAGAGAAAATTACATCTCCGAACGAATAGAATTAAATGATGGAAATAACTGGATTCCTATAATTGGTAGCAATGAAGGACAAGGAACTCTTAATTTTTCGTCAAAAGATGTCATATATTCAAAACCATTAACATTTCGGAAAAGAACAAGGAAAAAAATATATTATGAATTAAATGATGACGATTTTTTATTAAATTTAGACTATTGCCTTGAGGACGATAATATAATTCATATCAGATACAAACTATCAAATAATCGAGAAATGTTTTTATCGAAAATTCTAGTTAATTACGCTATCTTGATAGATAAAAATCCTGATTATACTTGGGTCCCTCATTTTCGTTATAAAAAGCGAAATGTTATTGGAGACCATGTGTTCCGTTCTCCCGCTATAATTTATAAAAAAGACAAACATAGTGTAGCATTCATTCCAGATTTGAAAACATTAGGTCAAAATAGACCTTTTCAGACTTTTATGGATTTTAATTTAAAATCTGAACAAAATAATGGTGTTCCTCAAATTTCATATGGGTTTGGCAATTATGTGCCTTCTGGTCATATTTTTTTTAAACATAATCCAAAATCAGAATGGAAAATTGAAGCTGGAACAGATTTAACGTTTCGATATTATATTATTGTATTTAATGATAAAACGGTTCAAGAAGTATTAGAGTTTTTAACCAATTTCTTTTGGCAAAAATATGGTAGTAAACTTGTATTTGAAGATTTAAATCCTCAAATTCTCCCATATGAAACCAATGTTCAAGAAGGTATTAAAGCCATACTTGATCGCCATAAATTCTGGTGTAATTTCAAAATAAATGATAAAGAATGTGGAGGTTTTTGGCAGAGATCGTGGATTGGTAAAAATAAGGAACCGATTAAATTTATTAAGCCTAATGAGTTACAAGAAATTTTTGAACAACACTCAAATATTCAGAGAATAGCACAAGTTTGGAATAATGCTTGGTTTCTAAATGTTAGATCTGGTTATGGCTTTAGATATTTTGGAGAATTATGGAACAATAAAGATTTAATTGATAAAGGAAATAGATCTCTAAATACTATATTGAATTTACCCAGAATTAAAGGAATATTTCCTAGCGTGATTTTACCTACTCAACCTAATACCTCAACAATATCTACTGTTAATGGTCTTAAAGCTTTTTTATATACCAAGGAATTTCATGTTGTAGATTCATGTTTAGCAATGTATTGGGCTCTAAAATTTTATCAAGATTTTGGTGAAAAAAAAGACGATATTCTTATGAAATGTAAGGAATTAGTCGATCTAATTGAATCAATACAACTTGATAATGGAGCTATCCCTACATATATTTTATTTGAAGTAGAAATTGATAAACCGATAATAAGCAATGATTTAATAAATTCTGCAAGTTCCGGAGCGCCATTAATGTTCTTATTAGAATATTTTAAAATTTTTAACGATAACCGAATCATCTCCATATGTAAGAGAATTGCGAATTACATCGAGAAAGAAGTAATACCTGAAGATAAGTGGCACGATTTTGAACCGTTCTATTCGTGTGTTATAATCTCTCAGGATACTTACGATAATTATACAAAGAGCAACATAATGAATACCTTAAGTATTTATTGGTGTGCAGAGGGTTTTAAAGAATTATTTAAAGTTACCAACAACAAAAATTATTTAAAAACTGGAGAACGAATATTAGCGACATTATCTCTATTCCAGCAAGTATGGAATATGCCATATATAAGCATTAATACGTTTGGAGGTTTTGGAGTTCAAAATGCTGATGCTGAATTAAACGATGCAAGACAAGGATTATTTGTTCGAACATATATGGAATATTACTTAGAAACTGGAAAATCTGAATATATGGAAAGAGGAATCGCGGCTCTAAGGGCAAGTTGGGCTTTACAACTACTAAAAGAGTACGAAGAGCAATGTCCTGGGAATCTGGGAGGTATTGAAACGCTTGATGGTATTGATAGAGGGTGTGTTTGTGAAAATTATGGACATTTTGGAAAAGACGAGCGAGTATCAGGATACATAATGTTCGACTGGGGTGTAGGATCAGCCATTAGTGCGACTGCTTACGTAAAAAAACATTTTGGAGATTTATTTATAGATTTTAAAGAACATTTTGTTTTTGGAATAGACGGAATTTTAGTGAAGAAATTCGAGTTTTTAGAAGAAAAAATACTGATAGAAATTGAGTTAATACCTCTTAAAAAAAATATGTTAATTAAGTCGCGAGATGCACCGGAAAAAGAGATCGAAATAGTCATTAATAATCAGACAATCGGAAAATTTAATAAGATAAGATTAGACAATGGTTTTAAATTTACGATTAAAACTTAAATCAAAATGTAATTAAAGGAGACAATTTTTAGATTATAGAAGTTAGCTTATTATACAATGTGATAATAATTTCCTTAATAAATCGGAATTATCTTATTGAGGGAACTGAAATGATTTTAAAAAAAATTAAATCTGAGGGTATTGCTCATATTTCTTATTTTGTAGCATCTGAAAACGAAGCATTTGTGGTAGATCCTCGGCGTGATGCTAATATTTATATTAAGAAAGCTTGGGAATCCGAAGCGAACATAAAATACATATTTGAAACGCATCGAAACGAAGACTATGTTATTGGTTCGTTAGAAATAGCCGATGTGGTTGATGTTCAAATTTATCATGGTCCCGGTTTAGATTGGAAATATGGAAATACGATTCAAGATGGACAAGAATTTTATGTAGGAGCATTAAAAATAAAAGCCATTCATACACCAGGGCATACTGACGAGAGTACTTCTTATGTGGTTTATGACACTAATACTGGAGATGAAGCTGTAATTATTTTTACAGGGGATTGTTTATTTGTTGGAGATGTGGGACGCATTGACATGTATGGGCCAGACAAATCAAGAAAAAATGCTGAAAATCTACACAATAGTCTATTTAATAAAATTTTACCATTAGGCGATCAAACTATCTTATGTCCTGGACACGGAGCAGGTTCAGTTTGTGGAGGAGACATAAACGAAAGAGAACAAAGTACACTAGGGTTAGAGCGCGTGCAGAATACCATACTTCAAATAACTGATAAAGAAAAATTTATCGAATTTAAGGTAAACGAACACCATTATTTTGCGCCTTACTTTAAAAAAATGGAAGTTTATAACCTTGAGGGACCTCCTCTCTTAAGAAACGTACCTAGATATAAACCATTGCTTCCTGGTCAATTTAAAAAGTTGGTTGATTCTGGTGCGATAGTTGTAGACACTAGAAATCCCGCTTCTTTTGGAGTAGCTCATATTAAAAATTCTTACAATATTTGGTTGAAAGGTCTTCCGTCTTATGTAGGATGGGTCTTACCTTACGATAAACCAATAATATTAGTAGTAGAAACCTTTAGCGAGTTAAATAAAGTTTATAAATACTTACTTCGATTAGGTTACGATAATATTGCGGGATATCTTGTTGGTGGAATTGTTGCTTGGTATAGTAATAATTTTCCTATCGATACTATAACTTCGATAACAGCAAATAATTTAAAATCAAGAATAGACAAGAAAGAAGATGCTATCCTTTTGGATGTACGAGGGATAAACGAGTTAAAGGATGGTCACATTGAAGGTGTAAAAAATATTTATGTTGGAGAACTCCAACAAAAACTTGAAGAATTACCTCGGGATAGACCAATCATAGCAGTTTGTGGAAATGGAGCTCGAGCTAGTATGGCAACAAGTATACTACGAAAAAATGGATTTAATGAAATATATAATGTTCTCGGAAGCATGAAAGCTTGGAAGAAAGCCGGATATCCAGTAGTAAAATAAACTCTTTTTTTCAATTTTAAATTATTAATTATAATGTAATTAATTAATTATAATATAACCTAATACTTTTAAGTCTAATTTGTTAAATACTATATTTTAAATTATTCTTCTCTAAAACGACTTTAAAAAGATTGCTTTTATTAAATCTTTAATTTATAAATGCAATTTTTATTTTTTTCTAAACTAT
>JBHLLE010000058.1:0-10424 GCA_048885945.1 Candidatus Hermodarchaeota archaeon
AAGAATTTTGTGTTTAATCTTATCTTTTTAATATCTCGAGACCATCCGGCAACGGAGCCCATATATCTCTGACCCCAATCCGAATAAGTAAGAGGCGTAGCAATTTCCATTACTTCAATAGCACTTTTTAATCCAGGTAATATATTTTCAACTGTTTCAATTAAGTTAAACGCTAATTTTCTTTTATATTCTAAATATCCTTCTTTTCTTCTTTTTTCACCTAATCTCCAATGGAGAAAATGAGAATAAGGCATGTTAATTCTAAGAATCAAACTTTTATTATTTTCAGGAGCAAAATTCTTTGATTTGTTTGACCATAGACATATTTCTATTTCTTTGTTTTCAAAATTTTCAACCTCTTTAGATATAGAATTATCTATCTTCGCTCTATAAAATAAATGATTGGTTCGCATTTTGCTTAGATCTACATTTTTCGGATCGATTCCGAGATATACACATAGTTCCGAGCCCGTATAAGCTGTATTTCTAATATCGCTTAAAAAATTCTGAGTTAATTCATTAGGATTAATTAATTCTAAGAAAACCTTTTTATAATCAGCATTTGCCACAATCCATTCAGATTCGTAAATTTTATCATCAGAAGTTTTGACTCCAAAAGCGACATTATTTTTAATTAAGATTTCTTTTACAGGAGTATTTAGCTTTAATTCTCCACCATTTTTTATGATGGCTGATTCGTATAATAATTGATTTATTCCATGAATCCCACACGATGGAAACCAAATTCCTTCTTTAGACATCACATTCCACATGAATGCTAAATGAACCACATTCATAATAGGTGTATAAGTACCTTGAGAACCTAAAAGCCTTTTGAGACTCTCGTTTTCTATATAATTATCCAGAAGATCTTTAGAATCGATATTGTTGTAGATATTAATTATATCAAACTCAGATTTATGCGTTTTTAACACATTCTCCGTTGCAATAATTTTCTTTCTCCCTATTAAGAAGTCTGGATGCCATTCATGAACTTCTTTTATAGCGTCACCAACAATATCGAGCTCGTTAAAAAATAGGTCTATTCCTTTTTTATCTTTTTTAAAACGATTTTTTAAGATTTCTTTAAAATTATTCCATTGTTGGGAATAAATTATGTCTATAGCTGGAGAGATTAATTGGAAATGATTTCTTTCAAATTCAATTTTTTCTTTAACATCCATATCTTTCAATAATTTCTTCACTAATTCTGGAAAGCTAAATGAGAGAGGTCCCATTGGAAAAATATAGCCCTTTCTTTTAAAGATATGACTAGTACCTCCAATATGAGGGATTTTTTCGATGATGAGAATCTTTTTTTTATGTTTAGCTAATTTCGCAGCGCAAGACAATCCTCCTACACCAGCCCCAATAATGATCACATCATACATGAATTAGCTCATCTATAACACTTATTTAAATTTATTTAACAAAAATTGAAATGCAATCTAATTTTTATTTTATTTATTTAATCTTTATTTAATAATTGCAAATCAAATAGTTTTAAATAAATCCTTTTAAACTATTAAATTATAAAATAAAAATAATCTTGTTAGAATTAAAAATATTGAGTTAAGGAGTAGGTTATATTAAATCTATAGATGAAGAAGACGAAGATGAGGATTTATATGCTCCCATAGTACCTCCTCCTCGTAAAACACCAACAATCCCCTTAGATTCAGAAGAATTATCTCCAGATCTAAAAAAGAAAATTGAAAAACTAGACACAACAAAATTTAAACCTGTTATCATTAAATGTGAAAGATGCGATAAAAACGTTTTAATCCCAATTCCCATATCAGCAGTTTTAGAGTCTGAAAAGAGAGAAGTTCTCGTTAACTATGTTCATAAAAATAATAAGAATAACGATAAACATTGCTTAGTTTTCGAAGTCGACCATGATTTTAATATTCTATTACCTAAGGCTATTGACGTGATTATATCTACTGTTTATAGCCCTAAAAAAAAGGAAGATGATGAGCCAAAAAAAGATACAATGATTAGATATGTAATTATTAAATGTGATACATGCGACGAAAATATTCACGTACCCGTTCCAAAAAAGATTATTGAAGAATCACCATTACCCAAAACTGCTGTTGCATACATTCATAAAAATGAATGTGATGCTAATCCTCACTCCGTTGTTCTATATTTAGACAACCACTTCCACGATAGAGACACGAGATTTCCAGATGTACTTATTTTATACTTATTTCCCTATTGGCTGAAAACGAATTATTGTTTTTCAGAATAAGTAATTTCTTTAATTTAGAAATTCATTTTAAAATCAACATTATAAAACCTAAAACCTAACTCTCTTTTTAATTACTAGGTTAATAATTAAGATTTTAATTATTCATTAAAATAGTAAAATTAGAAGATTTAAGATTAAGAATTTTTAAAGGTCGAGAATTTATGGTCAATTGTTTAATTGTAGGACACGGAGCAAGGGAGCATGTTATTGGTGAGACTCTAGTTCGAGGAGGGGCAAATTTATATTCATTTATGAGTTTTAAAAACGCTGGTTTAGAAGATTTAAGCCAAGGGATTAAAATTCATTCTGAGACTGATTTTAAAACAATAATTGAGTTTGCTAAAAATAATAAAATAGATTTTGCAGTGATTGGTCCTGAATCCCCTCTAGTTGTTGGGATCGTAGATGCGTTAGAAAAAAGCGGCGTTCCTTGTGTGGGTCCTAAAATAGAAGCTGCTCAATTGGAAGGATCTAAAGTTTTTACAAGGAATTTACTTGAAAATTATAAGATCCAATCAAACATTAAAAGTAAGAGGTTTAACTCTCTGGAGGGCCTTAAAGAATACATTAAGGAAATGGGAGAAGAGAATATTGTCGTGAAACCCGATGGATTAACTGGTGGAAAAGGAGTAAAAGTTTATGGAGATCACCTTTTTTCTGAGCAAGATATAATAGATTATTGTGAAGAATTAATAAAGCAAGGAGGTATTTTTCTCTTGGAGGAAAAATGCGATGGCGAAGAGTTCACACTTCAAACTTTTGTGGATGGAAAAAATGTAGTTGGTTCACCATTAGTCCAAGATCATAAAAGAGCTTACGAAGATGATAAAGGTCCAAATACGGGAGGTATGGGATCTTACTCTATTGAGGACCATTTAATGCCCTTTATAACTAAGAACGATGTATCCAACGCTCTAGAAGACATGAAAAAAGTAGTTGCTGCCGTGAAAGCAGAAACGGGCGTAGAATATAAAGGATTTTTGTACGGACAATTTATGAAAACCAAACAAGGACTTAAATTAATAGAATTTAACGCTAGAATGGGAGATCCAGAGGCTATGAATGTATTACCCTTATTAAAAACTAATTTCGTTGACGTGTGTTGGGCAATAATTAATGGGAATCTGAACGGAATAAACATTGAGTTTGAGAAAAAAGCTACAGTTTGTAAATATCTAGCTCCTGAAGGATATCCAGTCTCTCCAAAAAAAGATAAAATCGTAAAAATTAACAAAAATAAATTAAGTGAAATTGGAGCTAAATATTATTATGCGTCTGTTTATCGCAAAGACGATGGAAATATTTATACCACAACTTCAAGAGCTATGGGCATTCTTGGAATAGCTGAAAATCTTGAACAAGCAGAAAAAATTTCAGAAAAAGGAGTGGAATGCATTCAAGGCAAATTATTTCATAGAAAAGATGTAGGGACATCCAAATTATTACAGAAAAGAATAGATCACATGAATTCTATTCTCGTGAAATAGTTCGTTTGAGATTCTTTTATTTTATATTTTATAAAAATCAGATTCTAATAGGATTAATACTACTTTTAACATGAATTATGGCGTGGCATAAAGAAAACGAAAAATACAACCAATATATAACCCAATTATTTCAAGGTGAAAATTGGCATAAAAGAGCAGAGGGTGCTCGACAACTGGGTTTAATGAAAGATGCGAGATGTGTTAACCTTTTATGCAGAGCTCTTCGCTCTGAAAAAGAATTTATGGTACAAAACCGAATCATTGAAGCTTTAGGAAGGATCGGAGACTCAAGAGCCACCATGAGAATCGTTGAAATACTAGAAGATGAAGCGGAAAAACCTTTAAGCGACAAATTTAGAATAATTTTTATTTTAGAAGCCTTATCAAATTTAAACGACAAAAGAGCATTGGTCTACGTCGCTCCTTTCTTAAATTCTCCTGACGAGGAGTTAAAAGATCTCGCAGAAAAAGCTTTCAATAAGATTCAACCCGATTGGCGTCTCATTATTGAAAGGGAAATGAAAAAAAAATCCATTGAAGAGATTTTTAAAATTAAATTTTAAATTATCACACTTCTTTTAAAAAATTATTAGTCCATAAAAATCATTCATTAAGTTATATCACATTGGATAAAATTTTTTATCGGCTATATCATATTTTATTGTAAAAATGGCAATTAAATAATGGCAAAAATGTATTGTAAAAATTGTGGAGTAAAATGTAAATTAGAAGAAGGTGAAGGTATTGAAAATTTATGTGCAAAATGTTATGAAGAGTTCAAATCAACTGAAAAAACAATACCACGCCATTTTAATAAGTTTATTGTTGTAGGTTTATGTTTTTTATTTATTTTTGGAGCTATATTATTTATTGTTATTATATTCTTTATAATTTCGAGCTATGGAACTCTTGGATTGATTGGACTTATTATAACATTATTTGGTATTTTCTTTATATATTTAAAACATAATACAATAACATGCCCTCAGTGTAAAAAATGGAGTCATAAATCTGATAGATTTTGTTCTAATTGTGGAACATCACTAAATTAATTGAAAGTGGATATTTAATATATTAAAAAAGATATGTTAAGAATTTCTTAAAATTTGTTTTAACTTGTTTCTTATTTGTTCTTTAATAGAAATCTTTTTTAAAATATTTCTACATCATTCTACTAAAAGAAAAAACTATGATAAGTCTATGAAAAAAGAAAAAGTTTGCATGTTTGATTTGGAAGGTCCTGTTACAATCTTAGATTTTGCGGCGGAAATTGGAAAGCTCTTAAGTAAAAAACCCGAATTAAATTTGCAGAACTATGATATGGGCGAATTTTTTTTCATGATATCTAACTACGACGATTATATTATAGATATTCCGGGAGTTAAAGAAAAACTAAATATACCAGAATATCAACCAGGAGATACCTTAAGAATAATGGCGCCCCTATATGTTGCGTGTTTTTCAGACGAGGAATTAATTGAGTTAGCAAAAAGTAATCTTGGTTTATTACCAGGATCTAAAGAATTGATGAAGATTCTTCATAAAGATTGGGATGTTTATGTAATCTCAACTAGCTATACTCAATTTGCTCATAATGTTACAGCTGCGTTAAGTATCCCAAAAGACCATGTGTATTGTACAGATCTCCACATTAAAGATCTTAAAAAAGAAGTTTCAAATATTGAAGAGTCAGTTAATAAATTAGTAAGAGAAATATTCCAGAAATATCTAGATAACGATAAGGTGCTTGAGTCCGTTATTGACGATTTAAATTCGTTCTTTTGGAAAGGAGAGAAATCAGATTATATCAGAATTATGGATAATGTTCAAGTTAGAGGTGGTAAGAGGAAGGAACTCGCAGTTGAAGATATCTCTAAAAAAACTGAAGTTGCCATTTCAAATATGATTGCATTAGGCGATTCTATTACTGATATTAATATGCTACAGAGATTGAAAGATGAGAATGGCATATCTATTTCATTTAATGGAAACAGATTCTCAGCAGAAAGAGCAAATCTCGCAATAACTACTCCAAACAATTTGGGAGTATTACCCGTCTTTGAAGCCAAAGACAAAATTGAAAAATTCTTAGAAAATTGGGAATCAGAATATAAAAATTTCGAAAACGATCCTAGAAAAATAAAAAAAGGACTTATTTCAAAATTATGTAAGAACCTTTTCGTTAAACACAATTTTGTTCCCGAAATTGTTAACTTAAAAAATAAATCGCAGAAACAATTAAACGATGTAATTTCAAGACAAGAAAAAATGCGCAAACTTGTAAGAGGTTGGGCAGGTTCTTTAGGTTAATCTCCTATTATTTATTTTTCTTGGGTTGAAAATTTGTTTTAAAAAATTTAATACCTTGAAGATAATATCTTATTTTTATTAAAGATTTAATTTGAATAATTGTACTAATAGCTATGTATGAAGATAAAAACAATAATTTAAACCATATTAATCCCTTTTTAATAATTAAAATGAAAATAAAAATAGATAAATAGCAAAAAAATAAAGAGATAAAAGATTATCATCATTCTTGAGTCAATTATATATTGATTATTTTCTACATTATATTGACAAGTACAACAGATTAACGGGATCTCTATTTGATATTTTTCTTTAAAATATAATTTATGTATAACTGAAAACATACTTTCTATTTTATTTCCACATAGTTTACATAAAAATTCCTTTTTTCCCCTCTTTCTTTTTTTTTCAATAGTTTTAATTCGTAATTTAGAAAAATAGCAATCATCATATTTGTAATGAATACAAGTTAGACATGTTAGGTTTTTGTTTAAAAAAAATTTCTTCAAAAAACCTTTTTGTTCTGAAATAAAATTAATATATTTACTGTGAAATTTACAAATTACTCGATTTTTTTCATCTATTTCAAATTCTGGTTCTATCATTATAATTTTTCTAATAAAAAATGATATATTCCATATAATTATAAATTAATTTCTTTCTAAAATACTTAAATAACTGATATTTCTCTATATTAATAATTGGATGAAATTTAATATCAATAATCAAATTGGAACTTAAAGTAGGTGATTTATATCATGGATGAAATTATTGAAAAAAACTACGAAATTGCTGAAAGAAGATATGCCGAATATGGAATAGACACTGAAGATGCTTTAAAAATATTGAAAAACATATCGATTTCAGTTCATTGCTGGCAAGGTGATGATGTAGGAGGATTTGAGAAACCGGATGCTAGCTTAAGCGGTGGAGGAATTCAAGCAACTGGAAATTATCCCGGAAAAGCACGCAATATAAATGAATTACGCCAAGACCTTGAAATGGCGCTTTCGCTAGTACCTGGTAAGCATAGAGTAAATTTACATTCGATCTACGGGGATTTCGGTAATGATTTAATAGAACGGAATAAAATAAAAGTCGAAGATTATCAAAGTTGGATTGATTGGGCAAAAAGAATGGACATAAAATTAGATTTTAATTGTTCATTGTTCTCTCATCTTAAAGCGGACGATGGTTTCACCCTAAGTAGCAAGTCTAAAGAAATTCGAGAATTTTGGATTGAACACGTAAAACTCTGCCGGGAAATAAGTAATGAAATAGGAAAACAACTTAACGATGCGTGTATTCATAATATTTGGATTCCTGATGGTTCAAAAGATATTCCCATTGACAGAATTGGACATAGAATGTTACTTAAAAATGCGCTTGACGATATTTTTTCTCAAAAATATTCACAAACAAATGTTAAAGATTCGTTAGAAGGCAAACTATTTGGGATTGGAAGCGAAGCTTTCGTAGTAGGAAGTCACGAATTCTACCTCTCTTATGTTTTAAAAAACGATTTAATGCTTACGATTGATATGGGACATTATCATCCTACAGAATCTATAGGAGATAAAATATCTTCCATTATTCCTTTCTTAAATGGGATATTATTGCACATTAGCCGAGGTGTAAGATGGGATAGTGATCATGTGGTTATTTTAAATGACGATCTTATTCAGTTAACGGAAGAGATTATTAGAAGTAAAGCAATTGACCGGATTCATTATGGCTTAGATTATTTTGACGCTTCAATCAATCGAATTGGTGCTTGGGTTATAGGTATTCGAGCTACTCAAAAGAGTTTTCTATATGCTTTACTTCAACCACTAGATCTTTTACAGGATTACGAAGAAAATGGAAAATATTTTCAAAGGCTAGCATTCTTAGAAGAATTCAAAACTATGCCATTTGGTGCAGTTTGGGATTATTTTTGTTTAAAAAATAAAGTTCCCTTAGGTAAAAATTGGATTGAAAAAATCGAATCTTACGAATCAAATGTTTTAAATCTGAGACAAACGCTATAACTTGAAAATGTAAAAAAAAAGAAATTTTAAGAGTTTAATCGCTTTGAATTAGATGAAATTGATAATCTCCTGATCCTCCTTTTAAAATAATATGATTATCTTTTATTTCTTTGAATTCAATTCCAATTATGGTATCAATTATTTCCCCGTTTTTTATAAAGGAAATATCCCTTTCCTTTAATTCGTATTTTTCTGTTTCATTTGGAATCCAAATTTCTGAGACGCATCCGACGGGAATTTTTATTGTAAAATTTAAAGTACTATTGATTTTCTCCCATGAACTATAAATATATCCTTTAATTGTATTTAGAGAAGCACTTACGTAGTGGATTTCTGAAGGTATATACGGTTTTATTCTTATTTTTTTCCATGCTACATCCAATGACTTAATCCCCGCTAAATACTTAAAGAACCAGGTATCAACTGTTCCAAGCATTATATGATTATGAGAATTCATTCCAAACCCTTCTAATTTTTCCCATCTTTCCCATAATGTTGTCGCACCTTCTTTAATCATGTAGCCATATCCAGGGTAACTTGTTTGAGTAATAATTTTATAAGCTACATCAAGTTTTTCATTTTCAGATAAGACATCAAATAAATATCTTGTTCCTACGATACCAGTATCGAGATGATAATCGTGATCTTCTATAATACTATGTAATAATGTTAATATAACCATATTTTTTAGATTTTTAGGAACCATTTCTAAATAAAGAGGAAGTATAATAGAAGTCTGACTAATTGTTCTGTCAGTTAGAGATAGTTTAGGTATTTCGTAAGTAGCATTTTTAAAGAAGGTTTGATTATAGGCTTCTTTAATTTTCTCAGCTTTAAGAGATAATTCCTCGTATTCTTGTTCTCTTCCTAAAATCTGAGCAATTTTAGAAAGGTGTAAAGTATCGTGATAATAATACCAAGTGCATACGTGTTCAATTGGTGTTTTTCTCGACACAATACTTCCAGGAGGGCACCAATCTCCCCATTTACCAAGCTTATATAAAATAAGGCCATCTTCTGACTGGGAGCTAAGGAAATTAACATATTTTTTCATAAATTCAAAATTATCTTCGAGAATTTTCACATCATCGTAATACCAATATAAATACCATGCAATGACAATATATGCAGTACCCCATGCTGGATCTGCTGGATAAAATTTCCAATATGGCGGTACAACATCAGGTAGAGAACCATCTTCTATTTGACTTAACCTAATATCTCTTAAAAATTTAGAAAAGAATCTAGCTACATCAAAATTAAAAATAGCTTCTTCTATAATCAATTGAGCATCCCCTAACCAACCTTGTCTTTCATGTCTTTGTGGGCAATCTGTTGGAATGCTCATCATATTGCTAAGTTGACCCCAAACAATATTTTTATGAATCTTATTAATCAATTCATTTGAGCAATAAAAATCCCCAGTTTTGCTTACATTTGTATGAATAAATAAGCCTTTTATATTATCAACAGTTGGGACGCCAGGAAAATTTGTTAATTCAACATATCTAAATCCGTGATAAGTAAAATGTGGCTCAAAAATTTCAATACCTTCTCCTTTAAGTATATATATATCAGTTGCTTTTGCATCTCCATTTGTAGCTAAATTTAACATACCGTTATTATCGACAATTTCCGAATGTCTTATTATAACTTCAGTTCCACGCGGACCATGAACTTTTAAGCGAACGAATCCAGTAAAATTTTGTCCAAAATCAAAAATATAAATTCCTGCTTTTGGAGAGTATAACTTTTGAGGTTCAAGAATTTTATTGATTCTTATAGGTTGAATCATTTGAGAAGCTAATTGAGGTCCATCTATAGTGATAACATTATCCCATGTTGAATCGTCAAAATTATCTTTATCCCAACCTGGCATTTCAAGTCTAGCGTCGTATTTCTCCCCGTAATAAAGTCCATTTTCTAATATAGGTCCTTGAGAAATCTTCCACATTTCATCAGAACATATCAGAGTATGGGAACCATCCTTAAATTCAATATAAATTTGCATAATTAATTTTGGACAATAATAATCATAATTTTCAAGATAACGACCATTACCTAAGATTACTCCAATAGCATTCCTATCCTTAAGCAACTCTGAGATATCAATGGTTGAATATAATGAGATCTTTTCATAATCTGTTATCGCAGGTTCCAATAATCTATCACTAACCTTTTCACCATTAATTCTCAATTCATAAAAACCTAATCCACAGATATAGACCTTTGCTTTCTTTATTGGTTTAAGTAGCTCAAATTCTTTTCTTAAATAAATTCCGTAATATTCCCTTATAAATCCACTCCATCCACAAGCTCCAGATTTATACTTAAATTTTT
>JBHLLE010000059.1:0-10345 GCA_048885945.1 Candidatus Hermodarchaeota archaeon
TAAATGTAGGTCTTCATCCTAAATTAGGCAAATATTACAATATGTTTTGCAATAAGTGTAGACGAAGAGTCATATTTAAAAAAACGAATAAAAAAGTCCAAGATATTTTCAATCAATATTCAATCACTGATGAATTTATTACTTATTACACAGATAAACCAGAGGAAAGTAAGATTAGCTATATAGACCAAGTTTCTAAGGATAAAATGATATGTCCTGCCTGTAAAGAAGAGACAAAGAAGAATTACAAAATAAGACTTGGTGTGAGTGAAAGAGTTGAGACTATTGCGACTTATAGTGAGTCTAAACATCCTGATCATAGACCAGACTACATCAATGCAGTTCCTTTAATTGACATAATTCGCTCAGTAAAAGGAATTAAATCTAAAACAAGTAAAACTGTTTTAAATGAATACAATAAAATGATTAATAAACTAGGTAACGAGTTTGATATTTTAATTGATAAATCTATAGAAGATATCAAAAAAATAAATGAAAATATAGCTAGTGTAATAAACGCTTTTAGAAATAACGAGATTGAATACACTCCTGGTGGTGGAGGCACCTATGGACAAATTAAATTTAATATTGAATAAATGAAAATCTCTTAAAACTAAATTAAATTTTAAATTCCAAGTCTAATTTGAGCAAATCTCCACATTTGGAGCAAGTTAACCAATCAAAAATCTTAAGACTAACTACCATCTGTTCAACAGAACTACGGAGAAATTGATTTTTAAAAACTCTATGATATTCGCAAGTAGGACAAGATATTTTTGCTCGAACTTTAATAATATCTTTATTAAGCTTGTTCCCGCCTAAACCGTCATCCTCATTGCCAGATTTATTAAAATCAATCTCCAAAATTAACTACCCTAGGTTTTATATAACAAATAGTGAAAATTTAATCTTATAAACTTTATTCTATCGCGATTTTCATATTACTAATACGAAATATTATACAGCTTTTGTTACCTCGTTTTAGTAATAAAAAAGAGATATCATTCGAATATCACATCCATATATTATTCAGATATAATATCGATAATATATACTAAAGAATACTTAAATTGATTACATTGAAAGACCTTGAATTCGATATAGGCTTAAAAATGCCTAATTTTTCTCATTTAGATACTTCTTTAAGATCTAGATTCAAGGAAATTACACAAATACCTCAAAATCCTTGTATTAATCAAAATTACGATTCTGACGAATACTTGTCTGAATTAATAAATCAATTAAAAATCAAAAGCTTGGTCGTAGGTGTTGGAGGAGCAGGAAATAATATAGTAACTAGACTTCAGGAATTGGGACTTCCATTTACTGAAACCTTAAATGTCAACACGGACGCTCATGATTTATATTTTTCCAATTCAAAACACAAATTGTTAATTGGAAAAGATAATTGTAATGGTTTAGGATCTGGGAATGATCCTTTAATGGGAGAAATTGCAGCAAAAGAAGATATCGATAGATTGAGAAATAATTTGAACGCGGATATTGTATTTATTACTTGTGGTTTGGGAGGGGGAACTGGAACTGGTGCGGCATCTGTAATTGCTAAGGAAGCAAAAAAAAATGGTGCTATTACAGTTTCTTTTTGTACCATACCATTCCGTAGCGAAGGAATTCAAAGAAGAATGAGAGCTAAAGTTGGTCTTAAAAAACTTGCTAAGTATTCTGATACTTTGATTCCCATTCCTAACGATAACCTATTGGAAATCTTGCCCAACCAAAGTATTTTATTTTGTTTTAAAATAATGGACGAAGTATTGGTAAGAAGCATTCGGGAAATTGCAAACCTTATTAATAATTGCGGTATGATAAATATTGACTTTGCAGATGTAAGAAAGACTTTTCAAAAGTCATCTCAATATCCCTCTGGATTAATAGGAATCTCGGAAACGTTAGGAGACTCAAACGATCTAATTTATAAATCTAAACTTGCGATTCATAATCCTTTGCTAAAAGAGTTAAATTCTAAAGATGTAGACAGATGTTTAGTGTCAGTATCTAGTGATCACAAATTATCTCTTAGTAATGTTGATAAAATTGTCTCAACAATTTCAAATGAAGTGCCAGATCGAGCGAAAATAAAGTTTGGTGCTAATTTGGATCCTAACTTAGATACAAAAATTAGAATAATGGTTTTAGGAAAGGGGCCAATATCTCCATATGTAAGATCTGCGGTTGATTCCGATATAGAAGATTATTCTGAATGATTTCGAGTGATGACTCTTAAGATTTAAAAACTGTGTTTGAATTGATAACATTTTCTTATCTCCATTTTTGAAATTTCTTATTCATTATAAGAAGTGTATTTCATTATTAATAAAAAAAAATTATTTAAGGGTTGGAGCGACTTCCATTGGATTAATACCACTGGCTGCCCAAGCGATTGCTTGATTCTGATTTAGCTGATCCAAACGCTCCATGTCGTCATCAGGAATTTCAAAATCAAATACATTTAAATTTTCTCGTATGCGCTCAGGTTTACTGCTTTTCGTTAATACTGAGTAGCCATGCTGTAATCCCCACCGGAGTAGCAATTGAGCTTCTGATACCTTAAGTTTTGTAGCAATTTCTTTAATGACCGATTGGCTTTCTTTTTTTATCTCGGCAAGAACTTCTCCTCCTTGACCCTCTTCAGTTCGCCAGGTTGAAAGAGGAGCAAGCGAGCTATATCCAATCGGTTCGATTGAATTCTCCTTCATATACTCTGTCAAGTTAATCTGGGCACAAATTGGATGAAATTCAACTTGATTTACTTCAGGTTTAGCCAGGCCTGAGTCTAAAATCTCTATTATTCTTTCTTCATTATAGTTTGCCACTCCAATATGTTTGGCTAGCCCTAATTTTTTTAACTCTATTAAAGCTTTCCACTGCTCCAGTCTAAGTTCTGAAAGTGGAGCATGTATAAGGTAAAGATCAACATGGTCGAGCTGAAGTTGTTTTAGCTGTTTTTTCAGCGTTTCAATGGTTTGTTTAAAGTTTTTTTCGGGTGACCCCCACTGTTTATATCCAGGGAAAAGCTTAGTAGTTACAAAAATATCATCCCTTGAAATACCGGCTTCTTTCAGCCCCTTTTTTATTCCTCTACCAGTACCTTCTTCATTCTCGTAACCCTCAGCTGAATCAATATGTCTAAATCCAGCTTTAATTGCCTCACTTACACAGAATTCGGCTTGGTCAATTGATAGTTGATATGTGCCAAATCCCACAAGAGGCATACCTATTTTATTGCGTGTTGATTTTAATATTTCCATTTTTACTGATCCTCCAAATAAAAACCTACAAGTTTCCTAAAGTTACTAAATATGTTATTTATATAAGGTAACAAAAGATTATATTTATATATTTTGTAACCTTAAAGAAACAAGGTGGCTTCATGGTTACTGATAAGGAAAGATGTGATGCAATATTTGCAGAATTATCTAGAAAATGGTCAATAACAATTATTAAAGATATTTTCCTGGGATGCAAATGCTTTAGTGATTTTTTGGCAGTTAATGAAAATTTATCAAATAAAGTCCTTTCAGAACAATTAAAGAGACTAGAAGAGTTAGGTTTTATAAAAAAAATAATAGTAAGCACAACCCCATTAAAAGCTAATTATGTTCTAACTGATATGGGAAAAAGCCTAAATAAATTAGTATATGAGAAGATCATGTTCGGATTAAATAATAAATTATTTGATAGAAATTATCCTTTGATAGCCGGTAAGAATCTGGAAAAGGTTTTTGGGATAAAGTAGGCAAAATTTCTTTGAATACTTGATAACCAATTCCTTAATCTGCTGTATTTTTTATAATGATGTTTTTTTTATTAAAAGAATTAAATTCTAAAGAAGTCGATAGAAGTTTAGTATCAGTATCCAGCAATCATAAATTATCTCTTAGTAATATTGACAAAATAGTTCCAACAATTTCAAACGAAGTTCCAGAGCGAGCAAAAATAAAGTTTGGTGCCAACCTAGATCCTAATTTAGATACAAAAGTTAGAATAATAGTTTTAGGAAAAGGACCAATATCTCCATATGTAAGATCTGCGGTTGATACAGACTTGGATGATTATTCTGAATAACTTTTTTTTATTAAAAATAGAGATATTGTTCAATATATAGAATATTTAGAAAAATCTTAAATCGTAAATATAAAAGAATAATATAATAGATGGATTCTCTAAAAAAATTATTTTAAATCCTCTTATCTTTATAAATTCGTTAAAGAATAGAATACATGGGGTTTTTATAGGAATATATAGTCATTATATAAATTAGAAATCAAAGAAAATAGAAGAATATAAAAATTATATTTAAATAAAGGAGGGTTTTTATGAATAGAATTATACAAGACATCTGGATAATTGATCCCGCAGGAATTGCGCTCTACAATAATATATTAAGTACAAATGTTAACCAACATTTATTTAGTTCCTTTTTGACAGCAATTAATGCTTTTGCAAAAAAAGTAGCTAATAGTGAGCTTTCTAGTTTCATAGTAGGTTCAACATTATTTACTCTTTTAAAATCAAATAATTTCTTATTTGTAGCAAGTTCTTCTCCTCAAATCAAAGAAAAAGTAATATATAATGAACTAAAAAAGATTTCAAGAAGGTTTTTTGAAAAATATTCAAATTTATTAAGAAATTGGAACTATAATGTAAGAGTTTTTGATGATTTTGGAGAAGATATTAAAGAATTATTAAATAAAAATCAAGTAATGGAATTCTTGAAATGTATCTAATATACATAATTGATTTATTCTAATTTCTCTTGTCTTTCTTCCAATTCTTAACATTAAAATATTATTTAGTCTTATTATAATAATAAATAAAATACACCTTCCAGTAAGGTGTATAACTAAATAAAATATGAGTAATCTAATATGACTAATGGAATAATGCCTCAAGAAGATCTGAAGAATAGAATAAAAGATTATCTTAAAGAAAGAAAGGTTTTAGTTTTATGTACTTGCTCTAATAACATACCTAGAGCTACTCCCATGGATTTTTATATTGATAAGAAGAATCTGGATGATTACATTATCTATGTAGCACCTGCACCAGGAATAAAAGTTAAAAACATTGAAGAAAATCCTGTTGTTAGTATTGGAATTTATACACCGATGGATACGGGAAAAATTCAAGGTATGCAAATAACTGCAAGTGGTAAAGAAAGATTAATTTTCCTTAAAGAAGGTGACGAAGAGTTTGATAAAGCTCAAAAAGTTGTAAGAGGTAAGAGACAATTAATTTTAAAAATAATTCCAGAGAGAATTGAATTTTTAGACTACGATTTTTTTAAAGAAGGTTATTCTCGACATCAGACTTTAGAATTGTAACTATTATAATAGAAATCAAACAATCTACATCTTCAAAAAGAAATAGAAAATAAAAATAAGATTACGCAAATTTTTTATAAATTTCAAGCATATTATATGCTAATTTATTAAACGCTTCGTCTACTCCTTGCCCAGTTAATGCGCTAGTTAAATAATACCCAAGAAAATTATAACCCTTCATTAATACATCAACATTATAATGTGATTTTGGGTAATCTTTATTCATTACCAACTTGTCAACATTATCAATTAAATCAATTTTATTTCCAAATAATATTATTGGTAATATACCACAATTTTTTTTAATGTCCTCGAGCCATTTTGATATATTTTGAAAACTTTTATCTCCATGCTCGTTTTCCTCGTGAGAAAATACAATAATCGCAGCACTACTACCTTGATAAAAATTCGCTCGTAGTTGACCAAATGCCTCTTGTCCTGCTATGTCCCAAAAAACTAATTTAATGGGCTCTCCACCAACATTTGTCTCAAATTGTGTAAATTGTGCACCCATAGTCATAATATATTTTTCTGAGAATTCTCCTTTTGTAAACTTTCTTATCAGCGAAGTTTTACCTACTGCTCCATCCCCCACAACTGTTATTTTATAGACTAAACCCCTCTCATCATCACTACTCATAAAATCACTCAAAAAATTTTCTTATCATTTAAGTCTATTAGAGTTTTTAGTTTAAAATTACTATTCTTTAAAGTTTATGCTAATACTATCTTTTAACTAATAATAAAAAAGTATTTTAAATCTTTACAAATAGAAAAAAAAGAACCTTAGATAATATTAGACAATTTAAATCAAAAAAATTTTAGGATATGAGATATATTTTTAATCTACAACAAAGTATTTTAAAAAATTCTAATTATGACGCTCACAGATGAATTTATTGATAAACTAAAAACTTGCATGACAGATAAGCAATTAAAAAAAGAATTTAAAATAATTGCCTCAGAAAAACCAGACGATTATTTTCCTACAAAAGAATTAAGAAATTTAGGATATATGAGAAAATTATGTAGTTGCGGAACTTATTTTTGGACAACTCACGCAGATAGAGAAGTTTGTGGAGATCCAGCTTGTTCTGGAGGCTTTCAAGTTGTTGTAGATAATCCATCTCCGATAAGATTAACTTATATTAATGTTTGGAAAAAAATTGTGGAAGTTCTTGAACCCAGAGGTTATAAGCCTATTAAAAGATATCCATGTGTGGCGAGGTGGAATCCAACCACTGAATTTACAATTGCTTCTATTTCCGCATTTCAACCATATGTAATTACAGGAGAAGTGGAACCTCCAGCAAAAAAACTAATAATTCCCCAATTTTGTTTAAGATTCAATGATATAGAGAATGTAGGCTTAACAGGATCACATTGTTGTGGCTTTGTAATGATAGGTCAGCACACGTTTGTTTCTCCCGAAGAATGGAATCAAGGACAGCTATTTATGGATATGCACGATTTCATTAATAAAGGTGTTGGTTTATCTAAAGAAGAAATTACGATTCACGAAGATTCTTGGGCTGGAGGCGGCTCCTTTGGCTGTAGTCTTGAATTTTTCAGTAGAGGAGTCGAATTATTCAATCAAGTTTACACTATGTTTGAACAAACTCCTAATGGTCCTAGAGAATTGAAGCTCAAAGTGCTAGATATGGGACTAGGTCAGGAACGCGTCGCATGGTTTTCGCAAGGCACTCCGAATATGTATGAGGCTATTTTTCCAGATGTTTTAAAAAAATTAAGAGAAATAACTAGAATAACCCTAGATTTAGATTTATATAATAGATTTTCTCAATATTCTGCTTATTTGAATATGGACGAAGTTGAGGATATGGATGAGGCGTGGAAGAGAGTTGCTAAGGAACTTAAAATTGAGGTAAAGGAGTTAAAAAAAAAGATACAACCTATGACCGCTCTCTATTCTATAGCTGAACATGCTCGCAGTTTATTATTTGCTATTAATGATGGGAAACTTCCTTCAAATGTTGGAGGAGGATACAATTTAAGGGTTATTTTTAGGAGAGCTATTAGTTTTATTGATCAATTTAATTGGGAAATTGACATCGCAGATGTCTGTTCATGGCATGCTGAAGAATTAAAAGCTTTATTTCCAGAAGTATCAGAGCATTTAGACGAAATCAGAGAAATTCTTGAAGTTGAAAGAGAAAAGTATTACACAACTAAGAAAAAAGCAAGAAGAATTTTAGAGAAATTATTGAAGAAAGATAAAATTACAACTGAAACATTAATTAAATTATATGATTCCAACGGAATAAGTCCCGATATGATAAAAGAAGCAGCTGAAAAGTATAATGTTAAAATTAAAATTCCCGATAATTTCTATAGTTTAGTACTTGAGAGGCATGAAAAAACAGAACAAGTTCACGGCACCAGCAAGGAAAAAGAATTGGATTTAGAAGGTATTCCTGAAACAAAATCGTTGTATTATTACGATTATACCAAGATCTTAAATAACGCTAAAGTACTAAAAATTATTGATAATATGGTTATCTTGGATAAAACTGTCGCTTATCCGACTTCTGGAGGCCAACTTCACGATGTTGGAACTATTCAAGGGCAAAAATTTACTGATGTTTTTAAACAAGGAAATTATACGATTCACGTTTTAGACGAAAAACCTAAGTTTAAAGAAGGTGATGTTGTAAGTGTTGAGGTCGATAAAGATTGGCGTACTCAATTAGCACAACATCATACAGCAACACATATAGTAAATGCTGCTGCTCGAGATGTATTAGGAAATCATGTAAATCAAACTGGTGCTAAAAAAACACTTAATTCTTCTCACTTAGATATTTCACATTTTAAGCAAATTTCCCATAAAAAACTCATGACAATTGAAAGAATAGCTAATGAAATAGTAGATAAGAATATAAAACTTAATTTTAATTTTATACCCCGATCAGAAGCAGAACAAAAATATGGTATGACAATATATCAAGGAGGTGCGGTTCCTGGAAAAAAAATTCGAATAGTAGAGATTCCTGGTATAGATGTAGAAGCTTGTGGTGGAACTCATTTAAATAGTACAAATGAAGCAGGAAAAATTAAAATAGTAAATTCTAAAAAAATACAAGATGGAATTGTAAGATTAAAATTTACTGCTGGAAATGCAACTAATGAAATTTTATATAAATATGAAAAGATTATAAATGAATTAGAACAAATTCTTAATGTTGAACCTTACTTAATTTATGATAGAATAAGAGAACTAAACAGAGAGACAAAACAAATTAAAAAAAAATTATCAACTAGTAAAATTAATAAAATTAATTTAGATTTGGATTCATATAGTTATTTCAACAGAGATCTAGAATTTAATGATGATTTCTTTTCATCAATAATCTATAGAATATCAAAACTTTTACGTGTAAAAGAAGAAAACATAATTTTAAAAGTTAAAAAATTAATTGATGAATGGGAGAATTATAAGGAGAATATTAACCAAATAAGTCCAGAAAATATCAATCAATTAGTGAATAATGCTGAACCTTTTAGGGGTCATAAAATTATATTTGGATCTTTTAAAAATCTGGGTAATAAGGACATTCAAAATATTAGTTCTAATGTGTTAAAAATAGACGATGATTACAATACAATATTTTTTAATGAAGTTGACAATGGAACAACAGTTACGGGAATGTTAGGGCCTAACACTGCAAAATACGGAGAATTTAATATGGGAGATTTTGTCAAGGGAACTGTTAGCCACTTTAGAGGTTCAGGAGGTGGGAGAATGGATTATGGTTCTGGATTTGTTTCTGATACTGTAGCTACTAAAGATGAAATTCAAAAATACATAAGAAAAAGATTACACAAAGAATTATAAAAACCATCTAACATCTCAAATTCTCTATTCATTATTAAATTTCAATTGAATTTTTTCATATTTTGATTATAAATATTCTAAAAAAAAAATATATAGTTAATCATATAGTATTTTTATTTTCGTTGCCCTATCTCGTATGGTAGTAAAAAAAGAATAGTCTTTTCTATATAGAACTATATATTTAATATATAATATAAGGATTTGAATTAAGACTCTTAAATGATTCTTCATATTTAGAGATAAGTATATAGATTTTGTATGAATGAAGAATTATTATTAGATTTATTAGAAGAAAAAGAGAGATTCATAAATTTACAATCTTTTATTTTTAAATCTGAAATATTAAAATCAGTTTATAATATAATTGAACAAATTAATGAAAAGATAAATCAATTTACTTCAAATAATTCAGTTTAAATTCTTAAATTTATAATAAAAATAAAAAAGATGATAAATAATGGTAGAAATAATTCAAATAAGCGACCTCCATTTTGGAAGTCGCGAGTTTCATGAAGGATGTTTATTAAATATAATTGATTATATTAATGATTATAAGCCTGATGCCGTGATCTGCACTGGTGATATAACCCATAAGGCAAAAAAAATACAATATGAAGGAATTAGCTCTTATTTAAATGAAATTAAGGTTCCTATGTTAATTGTGCCCGGAAATCATGATGTAAAGAATAATGGCATAGTGTTCTTCGAAAGATATATTGGTCCAAGAAGATCTACTATGGTAATTAAAAATAAAGATAGTTTTTTAATGGGATTAAGAAGTCCAAGAGATAATACAAGCGAAGGAGAATTAGGAGATTCGCAATTAGAATGGATGGTGCAACAATTACGAAATTGTAAAAATCAACTCCGTGTAATTGCATTACATCACCATCTAATACCAGTTCCTTTTGCAGGTGTAAAGAGAAATACACTTGTTGATGCTGGAGAAGCCTTAGCACTTACTCAAACATATAAGATCGATTTAGTCTTGATGGGACATCGACATTGTCCTCATATTTGGAGATTCGGGGATACTATGTTGATTTATTGTGGTACAAGTTCCTCAGGAAAAGTTCGTGCTGATGAATCGCCATCTTTCAATTATATCAGATTAAATGGTAATAACATTAAAGTCCATATTATA
>JBHLLE010000060.1:0-10333 GCA_048885945.1 Candidatus Hermodarchaeota archaeon
TATAATCAGAATATTTAATAAGGCATCCATTTAACTATTATTAACAACAAGAGCTTTTTACAATGGCAATAGATTCAGACGATAATAGACAGTTAAAAAGTGAAAAAAAAGTATTTCCAAAAGAAAATTATAACGCTCTTTGTGTTGGAATAGGCGGGACTGGTGTTATCCGGGCATCAATGATTCTTGGATGGGCTGCTTTACAAGAAGGTTTTAAAGTCAGAACTGCAGAAACTCACGGTATGAGCCAGCGAGGAGGTGCAGTATCATCTTACTTGAGATTTGGAAAAAACTTGGAAGCCCCGTTTATGATTGAAGGGGATTTAGATGTGTTAATTGCATTTGAGATTTCTGAGGCTTTAAGAAATATTCATTTCGCTAATAAAGACACTTTCATAATAGTTTCTAAAAACGCTGTTATTCCCCCATCAGTTTTGACCCACAGAACACTCAGAATCGATATGAATAAATGTATTGGATGTGGTAACTGTACAGCTTATTGCCTACCTAATCACATTTTTTTAAGCTCTGAAAATGAAAATTATTATACTTTAATGACTGGTCCAACGAGAGTAGTAATTAATGGTTATAATCGAGTTCTCGAATCTTGTACTGGGTGTATTCAATGTATTATAGATAAGGTATGTCCATTTGGAGCTATAGAAGCTTATAATGAATGGGAATATCCAGAAATAAATCAAATTGAAGATGATATCAAATCTGTATCCAAAAATGCATTAATACTAGATGCCAATAAGATAGCCTTAGACGCAGGTAATATTTTAACTGCTAATGTAGTTGTATTAGGCGTTTTAGCAGGACTTGAAATAATTCCTCTCTCTCGAAAGATTCTTGTGGATACTGTTCAAAAATTTGTACCTAAAAAAGCTTTAGATGTTAATGTCAAAGCTTTTAATATGGGTGTAGATATTGGTTTTAATTATAAAAAGAAGTAAAAAAATAATTATTATCTGATAATACTATAATTTTTTAATTTAATCACAAATTAAAATGTCATTGGTGTAAATATCATGAGTATTCCATTTTTTGCCTTAGATAAGATTAATGAGAAAGGAGTAGTTTTGGGTAATGAAGCTTTAGCAAGAGGGATATTTGAAGCAGGAATAATGGTTGCATCTGGTTACCCAGGCACTCCTTCATCAGAAATTATGGAAACCTTAGCAGAAATTCATAAACATCATCCAACATTTAAAATGGAATGGTCTACAAATGAAGCTGTGGGTTTTCAAGTAGCAATGGGAGCTTCGATGTGTAATGCTAGAGCATTTGCTTGTATGAAACATGTCGGACTAAATGTAGCAGCCGATGCATTTATGACCGCTACTTACGCTGGAGCGCATGGAGGTTTTGTTGTACTTTCTGCTGACGATCCTAATTGCTATTCAAGTCAAAATGAACAGGATAATCGTTATTATGGATTACATTCATTGTGTCCTATTTTTGAAGCAATTAATCTTCAAGAAGCGAAAGATATTATTAAATACGCGTTTGATTTTTCTGAGGAATATCAAACTTTAGTTATGATGAGAACCACTACTCGTTTAAATCACGCACGTGGTGATCTTGTATTAGGGGAAATTAAAAAAATCGAAGGGAGAACTTATAATTTTGATAAGGATAGGTCTAGGTGGACTTTTTTACCAAGTAATGCACGGGTACAAAGAGTCAAGCAAATAGAAAGATATGAAACATTAAGAGCTTTTTCTGATAAATTTCCTTATACTGAACTAAATATAAAAGATGGCGCTAAGATTGGATTGATCTCATCAGGAATTCCTTTTTCTTACGCTAATGACGCACTTCTAAAATTAAATCAATCAAAAAATGTATCTACTTTAAAATTAGGTATGGTTTTCCCTCAGCCAGAGAAATTAATGTCTAAATTATTCGAAAAATCAGAAAAAGTAATTATTGTTGAGGAATTAGAACCATTTTTAGAAGATTTTGCTAAAAAATTAGCATTTGAATTAGATGTGAATTTAGAAATTGAAGGAAAAAAATATTTTCCTAGAAATAGTGAATTAAATCTTAATTTATTAATAAAAGGTCTAACAAAATTTTTAAATATTCCAAATCCATTTGTTGATCTCCCCGTAGATACAGAAAACCTACATAAAGCTTCTCCCCGCCCCCCCATATTGTGCCCTGGATGTTCACACAGAAACACTTTTTATGCGTTAAAATTAATTGAACAAAAACTTGGGAAAAATTTCGTATATTCTAGTGATATTGGATGCTATACGCTCGGTTTCTATAAGCCAATTGAAGCAATTGATACGTGTATTTGCATGGGTGCATCTATAGGCATGGCAAACGGAATTGCAAAATTACATAATGGGCCTGTATTTGCATTGATTGGAGATTCAACATTTTTCCATACAGGGATTCCAGGATTAGTTGACGCGGTTTATAACCAAAACGATGTAATAGTAATCGTTTTAGATAATAGCGTAACAGCAATGACTGGTTTTCAACCACATCCTGGAACCGGAATCAAAATTACTGGAGAACTTGGAACAAAGATTCCCTTAGAATCTATAGTAAGAGGAGCTGGTTTGGATGAAGATCACCTATGGATTGTTGATGCAAACGATTTAGAACAAACCACTAAAGCAATTAAGGAGGCAATCAATTCGAATGGAGCAAGAGTGATTATTTCTCGTCATCCTTGCGTATTATATGAAAAAGCGATTCATAAGGATAAAAAAATTGTACCTGTTCAAATTGATCCAGATAAATGCAATAATTGCATGATTTGCATCAAGAATTTTGGTTGTCCAGCAATCACATTGGTAGATGGAAAAGTTTCAGTTGTAGAACGAACATGTAATGGATGTGGAGTTTGCATAAAAATTTGTCCTTTTGGTGCTATAAGTCTAAAAGAATAACGCATTATTGACAAATAAAGAATTTTATTACCCTTTTTAAAGATTTAATTATTTTATCTTAATAAAATCTAATTTTATATAACTAAGAAGAAAAATGTCAATTATAATTAGAAATGCTAAGAAAGACGATATTGATGTTTTAACATATATTATTAAAAATTCCTTTTATGATGTTGCAAAAAAATTTAGTCTTACAATTGAGAACGCACCTACTCATCCATCTAATTGCACTAATGAGTGGATAATCACAGCTTCAAGTGGACCGACTACTTTCTCGACTTCCCGTACACGACGCAGGTTCTAGAGAAAGGCATCAAGTACTATATATTGGAGAGCGATAAAAACCCATGTGGATGTGTCGCCTTAGAAAAAGCAAATGAACATACTTGTTATCTCGAACGACTTGCTGTTTTACCTAAATATAGAAGACAAGGCTTTGGCAAGAGGTTAGTTAATCATATTTTTAAACAAGCAAAAAAAATAGGAGCTCAAAGAGTAGAGATAGGTATAATTGCACTGAATACTGAATTAAGAAATTGGTACAATAAACAAGGTTTCATTGAAAAAAATACGGTTGATTATGACCATTTACCTTTTTCTGTTACTTTTATGTATAGTGACTTTTAAAACAGTCTATTTTTTATACTAAATTAAATCAAAAAATAAATAAAAAAAATTGAATTGTTAGATTTAAAGTATTACTACTTCTCTACTTTTTACTTTTATAAATAGTGTATCCAATAAAATAAAAAATTAATATAACGCTAAAAGTAAAAGCACCTGTAATGTAAAACTATCTCCCAAGATATCCTAATGAATCCATGATTATCCATTTAAATAGCCACATTAATCCTCCTCCTAAAATTACAAAGATCACATCCCATATAAAATTCGGCCATGAATCCTGTCTATCTTCAAATTTCCAACCTAGTTTCCATAGAATCACATTTTCGATGAATTCCCAAATCAAAGAAAATAGAATTACTAACGCTAGGACCATCCACCATTCTACAATCGCACTCCCTGGACCCAATACCCATTCGGTGACCGTAATTATCAGTGATATAAGAAGAAAAGCACCAATACCCATATCGATATGTCCCCAGGAGTAAAAATCCCATGGGGAACGCCCCACATAATCTGAATCATATCCAATGAGAGGGATATACTTTGGTTCATCTTTTCCCATAATATTTTCACACTTTAATAAGTATAATTAGTTCAATATTTATTTCTAATTTTAGATTAAGCAATTAATAAAAAAATCTCAATATAATATTATTCTTTATCACATTACACTTATCTTTAAAATATATCTTGCAACTAATTTAATATAATCAATTAGAATTACAAAAGATTTTAGGATTTTAATTATTTTAAATATTTAGTGTTTTTTAAAAGAATCTTTTTGTTTCTATCATCTTTATTGCTAAAGATTTAGTCGATTCCTCAAACTATTTCCGATTTTTAGTTTATCAACAACTTAATAAAATTGGTTTATCATTTTGTTCAAATAGTGCGAAAATTTTTTGTGTACAAAAATTGGGTTAAATTTTTTGATTCAAATTCGATCTGTTTTCATATATTTAACGAAAATTTTTTTTTTTTAATTAAAACTATGCGTTTTTTTGACATTTATTTTTAGAACTAAGAAGTAAGGTTAAAAGAAAGATTCCTAATTCTTAGAATACACATCTAGCTAACTAATTGATTGAATAATTAAACCAAGCGTTCATAAAATCGACGAAAAATGACGAAACATTTATTAATATGAAAAAATATAGATATATCTGAAAAAAAATTTTTTTTTTCACATGTAGTGGAATGTTTGATTTTAGCCCATAATTTATTCCTCCACTAAAAATATATCATGAGCTATGTGAAATTTTTCACAAGCATTCCATTACTCTTTTTTTTCTTATTTTTTTTCCTTTATTAATTCAAATAAGCTATTTGCGCAATATTTAAAAAAGAGATATTAATTTTTGGGGACATTTATCAATTGAAATCATTTTGAATAAAATTATTCAATTACATTTTTTAAAAAATATATAAAATGGATTTAGTACTAAATTCTTTAGATTTTATATAATTTATCAATAATTAATTCTAAGTAAAAAATTAAGCTAGTAGATAAAAAATTAAACCATATATCTTATTATACAAATTAATTAAATCTAGTAGAAAAAAATGACTTATCAAGAAAAAATGGAAATTAAAGAGTTTTTAAAAAATCAAAATATTGATCTTATTGGTTTTGCGCATGTAAAAAATGATTTATCTCAAATACCAAAAGACTTCTCACCAAAAAATTTACTAAAAGAGGTTCAATCAATTATAATTTTTGCAATACCCATCCCAAAAGGAGTGCTATACTCTAAAAAATACGATAAGCTTCTATTCTGGAGGTATTGTAACATAACTTATAGACATCTTGATAGTATAGCTAATTCACTCTGCTTATTTTTAGAAAAACAAGGCTATATATCAATTCCAATTAATAGTTGCTTTCCTTGGAAGGTTGTTAATTATGAATTTTGGGGATTATCACCCCTTGTTTACTTAGCTGAATTGTCAGGTTTGGGAATTTTAACTAAATGTGGTTTGTTAGGACATCCAAAATATGGAACTAGAATATTGTTAGGTGGTGTAATCACGTCCAAACCTCTTAAAGAATCTGGTAGAATTACGCAAGAAATTTGTCCTAAAGATTGTTTTAGATGTATTGAAATATGCCCAGTTAATGCAATAGATAAAACAGGAAAGGTTAATCACGATTTATGTATGAGAACAGCAAATTCGAACCCATTAATGGCTCTTATATTTAATAATAAGGAATTAAGAAAATCGATTGAGTTTGAAGAAATAATTAACACTATAGGTGTTGACGATCATGCAGCTTATAATTGTATAAAGTGTTTAAAAGCATGTCCTTTAAATCAATAATAAATTAAAAAAAATAAATTAAGAATGGTTCATAAGTTTGTTTTTTAAACAATCTCTTCTGCTCTTGCCTGTTTAATTTGTTCTATTAAAACGGGTATGACCTTATGAAGATCACCAATAATTCCATAATGAGCCACTTTAAAAATTGACGCGTTAGGATCTCGATTGATTGCTACGATTATATCTGAAGACTGCATACCAACAACGTGTTGGATCGCACCTGATATACCACACGCGATGTATAATTTGGGAGAAACAGTTTTTCCAGTTTGCCCTACTTGTCGATCGTGTTCGATCCATCCGAGTTCAACAGTAACTCTAGATCCCCCCACTTCAGCATTTAAAACTTTTGCAAGATCCTCAATAATTTTAAAACCCTCTTTACTCCCTACACCCCTTCCACCAGAAACGATAATCTCAGCATCTTCTAAATTTATCTGAGCTTTCTTTTTGGTTATTATTTTTACGATTTTTGATATTGAGTCTTTTTCAGAATACTTGTAAGGAATCGTCGTTATTTCAACTTTCTTTTTTGTTTTTTCAGGGACTTTAAAAATACCGGGTCTTACAGTAGACATCTGAGGTCTGCTATTTGGAGTTCTAATGGTTGCCATTATATTGCCACCAAATGTAGGTCTGGTTTGTCTTAAATTTCCTGAATCATCTTCAATATCTAAACCAGTGCAATCTGCTGTAAGCCCTGCATTGAGTCTTTTAGCAACCCTGGGAGCAAAATCTCTTCCCGTAGGTGTTGCTCCAATTAAAACTATTTCTGGTTTTCTTTCTGTAATTAATTCTGTAAGAGTTTTAACGTATAAATCGGAATAGTAATCTTTTAAAATTGCAGACTTTACATAAATTACTTCGTCCTCCCCATATTGGCTGATTTCTTCAAGTTGATCTTCAAAATTATCCCCTAAAATTACAAATGTTAACGAAACTTTAAGCTTATTTGCTAATTCTCTGCCTTTTCCGAGTAATTGAAACGCAACCGGGTGTATTTTACCTTTATAATGTTCGGCAATAACCCATACTCCTTTATACTGGGTAATATCCATTTTTTCAACTTTAAATTCTTCCCTTTCCAGAATAATCGCATCTACAGGACAAACCTCCACACAGGCTCCACATAGAGTACAATCATCACTAATACAAGCTTTATCGTCTATTACTTCGATTCCTCCGAAAGGGCAATTTGCCTGACATGCACCACATCCGGTACATAATTCATCATCTATTCTTATACTCAATTTATTTCACCTCTTATAGTATATTATCCTCTTTTAGTAATTCGCATAAATCGCCTGTCTGTTTGTCAATTGATCCTTCAAGAATACGATGCTCTCCTTTTCTTTCAGGGACAAATATTTTCCATACTTCTGTCATTGAACCAGTTAATCCAATGTTTTCTTTTTTAGCTGATAAATCGTCAGCAGTCAAAAATTTAACTTCTTTCTTACTATACGCGTCTACAATACCATCCATACTTGGATATCTAGGGTGGTTAATTTCTTTTAAAACAGAGATTAAGACAGGCAGTTTAGTTTCTATAACTACCGTTTCTTCAGGTCGAAAAGCTCTTTCAACAATTACCTTATTTCCTTTTAATTCAAATTTTAAAACATAAGTGATTTGGGGTATACCTAATTCTTCTGCCATTTCTGGTCCTACTTGTGCTGTATCTCCATCAATAGCTTGAACTCCACAAATTACAACATAATTTTCCTTTTCTTTCGATTCACTTAAAATCTTTTTAACTCCAAGTGCAAGTGTATGCGAGGTGGCTAATGTATCCGCTCCTGCAAAGGCTCTGTCAGTAAGCAAACAAGCCTCATCAGCTCCCATAGACAAAGCTTCACGCAAAACACTCTCTGCTTGAGGGGGACCCATACTTAACGCAATAACCTCTCCTCCATTTTGTTCCTTTAAAGTTAACGCTAATTCGACAGCATGTTTATCGTGTGGATTCATAATTGAGGGGATACCTTCTCGTACTAATGTGTTGGTTTTAGGATCAATTTTTACTTCCGATATTCCTGGAACTTGTTTAATACATACAAATATTTTCATTTTTTTACACCTCTGTTGATTTTCCTCTTAATAGATTTTGCGCAATTACCATTCTTTGAATTTCAGAAGTACCTTCGTAAATCTCCGCCATTTTTGCGTCTCTAAAATAGCGTTCTACTGCATAAGCTTTCATTAATCCATAACCTCCATGTATCTGAACAGCAGAATGGGTTGCCATCATTGCAGCTTCAGAAGCTTTTAGTTTTGCCATCGATCCCACTAATCCATAATCTAAATTATTATCACACATCCACGCTGCTTTGTAAGTTAACATCCTAGAATTTTCTACCGCAACTCCCATGTCAGCAATTTTCCATTGAATCCCCTGAAATCGAGAAATTGGTTGTCTAAATTGAACTCTTTCGTTAGCATATTTAATAGCAGCTTCCAATGCGGCTTGCCCTAACCCAACACATTGAGCAGCCATGAGAATTCTACCATAATCTAAAATTTGAAGACCAATTCTAAATCCTTGTCCTACTTTTCCTAATATATTTTCATTAGGAACTCTAATATTGTCAAATACAAGTTCACATGTGCTTGATGCTCTAACGCCTAGCTTGTCTTCTTTAACACCTACAGAAAAACCTTTTGAACTAGTATCGACTATAAATGTGGTGAGTTGTTTTCTCTGTCCTACTTCGCTTGTATTTGCAACAACTATTATTGTACCTGCAATTCCTCCATTTGTAGCAAAAATTTTACTACCATTTAGAACCCATTCGTCTCCATCAAGGTACGCGTTAGTCTCAACTCCACCAGCGTCCGATCCGGCATTCGCTTCAGTAAGGCAAAAAGCACCGATTTTTTCGCCTGTTGCTAAATCAATTAAAAATTTCTGTTTTTGTTCCTCTGTACCAAATTTATAAATGGGATACGCAACCACGGAACAATGTACACCAGTAGTTATCGACCACGAAGCATCAATTCTCCCGATTTCTTCAGTAGCGATACAGAAACTGATAGTATCATCGTGGAGCCCTGCACCACCATACTCTTGCGGGATACAAGTTCCGAAGAATTTCATTCGTTTCATCTCTTCCATAACTCTTGGATCGAGTTGAGAATTTTGATCGCTCTCTTCTGCAATAGGTGCGATATATTCTTCCGCAAATTCCCTAGTGATTTTTTTAATCATTTCTTGTCGAGGAGTTAGTTTGAAATCCATAAAATATCCTCTTATCTTTATTATTTTTATCAGAAACTTTCCAAAAAGTTAATGATTTTTATAATCTTAAATTGAAAAGTTAATTATCTTAATTAACTTTTATCAAATACCATTAAAACTCAAACAATAGAATACAAAAGAAACTTTCTTTAATCCCTTAGAATTTTTATAAATACTATTAAAGTGATTAAAATCTATAAATAAAATCTCATTTAACTAAATTACTCTTATTCTTTTAGAAAACCATCGGTTTTTCAAAAATTTATAATTAAAAAATATGAAAAAATAATCTTGAAATTTTGATCAAAAACTATACATTTTTAAAGTAAATTTAGCAGTTCATAATATTCGTTAATAACGAATTGTTTATATTTATAAATACAGATTTGTATAATTTAATTAATTATTTTAGGAGACATATTTTTTAATAATTTTTTATCGTGTGACTCTAGCTCATGAGGTTAATTAAGGATCTCTGGATAATTACTAAAAACGGAGAAAGTGTTTTTTATAGCAATAAAAATGAGTTAATGAAAAGTCATTTTATAGCTATATTAATGAGCACGATAAATTCCATAGCTAATAATATAAGTGAATCAGATTTATCTAGCGTTAAATTCAACGATAATATATATAACATTCTAATAAGGAATGGTTTACTTTTTGTGGCAAACTCTAAGGTAGAACAAAAGAAAAGAGGTATTCTTCAAGAACTTGAGGCTGTTTCTGATTTTTTCTTTAAAAAATATGGAGATGATTTCATTAAAATTTGGGATGGCAAAACCGAATTTTGTATCGATTTTGAAAATGATTTGGAAAATCTTTTACCAAAAGATGTACAAAGAATTGTAAATGGTTTTGGCTGGGATCTTTAGTCTTTTGGTTTAGTATATTAGAATTTTACGATGCATCGTAAAACTTATTTGTTATAATATTTTTTTTAAGATTAGATAATTCTTTTTTGTTAATTTTTTAATAATTTTAAAAAACAAGAAAAGGAAGTGAAAATTGTGCTAGAATGGATAATTATTTTTAGTATTCTTGGTAGTTTAGGAGCTATTACAGCAGCAAGCGTGTTCATTCTTTTAAAACAAAAGACCCAAAAGTCTTTAACTAGTATTTTAATTGCGTATGCTACTGGAACTCTACTTACAGCAGCTTTAATTGGGCTTATACCTGAAGCTACTGAGAGTGCGGGTCATGAGCCCCATAGTATTATGTATTTTGTACTAGGAAGCAT
>JBHLLE010000061.1:0-6388 GCA_048885945.1 Candidatus Hermodarchaeota archaeon
TTATCTTTAAGCCAGACCATCAATTCTGATTTGGAAACTACTCCTTCTTCTCTGAGTCTATTGATTATTAGTCGTTTAATCTCGTCTTGATAAGTTATGGCTAACCTTTGTTCGTCGTTTAGAGAAGGATACACTGATACGCGTTGAAATAAGGAAGGAATTCTATCTAAGTATGAATCATCATCAAGACCTTGAAGTATAATTCGAGATATATCTGCTAGACCTCCTTCGTACGAATCAGGATCGTCGTCAAGGCTTAAAAGCAAGAGTATATATAAAGACTTTTCAGCTCCAGTGTAATAAGAGGCAATGTTTAGTGAACCTACCATTAAGCTTATCATTCCAGAATCTCCACTATATTCGTGCGTACTGTAAACCTGCATTAGAGTTTTATCAGTTATGTTAATCTCTTCGGGGTATTTAGCAAGTAATTCTGTACCAACCCTTTCATCCCATTTCATAATTACTAATCCAACTGGCATGTTTTTATTACCTCATTATTTTGTTATAGTGTTATTTGATTCAGATAAAGATTTTAACTTCTTTCTTTCTATTCCTAAGGTATTACTCAACGATAGTCCAAGTTCTTCCCATTCATTTTCAAATTGGTTTAGTATCATTTCTCCTTTTGTTTTACTTAAGGCAGAACCAGGTATATCTTTTCTTCCCTTAATGGCCCCTTTCATCGATCTTGCTTTCTTAACGAAGCTGGGTATCCTAGCTATTTGTATACCCTTGTAAGTAGCTAAACTTCCCACGACAGCAGCAATTGCTCCCACAACCATTATGAAATAGAACATAGGTATACCATCTGCAACTTCTTCCATTTCAATAACAATAGTAATGTCCAATTCTTCATCTTCATAATTCACTTTTTTAATTACAATTTTTCCAGTTAAAGTGTTTGAAGTGAAAAAGGCTTCGTAATCTTTGGTATCAAATTCAAGTTCGTATTTACCATCACCTTTATCGTCAAATTCAAATTCTTTATTACCAATTTCCAAGGTTACATCAGCCCCTACAATAGGAATATCTCCTTGTGTAGGATCAGTTAATTCAACTTCAATTGTGACTTTTTTACCTTTTACAACATTTAACTGATCATCTTTAAATCCTGGAGCATCTATTTCAGCATCAATAGTTCTTTCTAAAATTCGTAATGTAATATCTAAATCTTGACTTTCATAATTTGTTTTACCCATTGTTAACCGTAACAAATAAACTCCAACTTGTCTTGTCTCAGTGTCAAAATCAAGGACGTATTGATCATTTTCTATCTCAGTTAAAGGAATTAACTCACTTGGACCTTGAATTACTCCACCAGCTTCGGAAATTTGGTACCATCTGTAATACGACTGAGTTAGAGATCCCAAAATGTTTTCTCTTTCTAAATCCCTTAATACAAATGTGAAATTTAGATAATCTTGGACATAAATATTAAATATTTTGTCAAGAGGGTCCGACTCATTATTAAGAGTAGTTTTCCTTGCTAGTATTTGCAATGTAACAGGTCTATTGCCAATATAGGTATAATTATCAAGAGACGCATCAATAGTAAAGATATAAGTGCCTGTAGTAGTAGCTGTAGATGTATCAATAGTGAATGTGTAATAATCATCATTCATTGGATCTGCGTCTATATCGCCAGATCCATATTGCCATGTATAGCGAAGAGTTGCTCCTTTTAGAGAGTCACCTGTATCTACAGAATAATATCTAACAGAAATATTTACCATTTCGTCATAATATTCTGCTACTCCTGTGATTTTTGCATATGTTCCTCCGTATTCATGAATGGATAATTCCGCAGGTAGTGCTATTACATAAAGAAACTTCCTTACTGCTTCTGGTGGTTGATAACCTTGTTTAATAGCATTAAATTCGAGAAAATACGATTTACCTCCGATTAATCCAATCTGAGTAGTATTTAATATAATTGTTATGTTTCCTGGTGAATTTTCAGTGAAAGAAGTATGGATTTTACCACTAAGTTGTACTAATTCATCGCTAAATATTTGATAATATACATAATCTGGTGTAGATTGTGATGTTATTGGAACACTTTGATCTGTTGTCGTGAAATTACATTCAAAAGAAATTTCCTCATTGTAATTTACATCTGTGGAGAGATCTGTAGGATTAGTTGAAATTATTGTAAAATTGCTTATATAGTTATCCTTTGTTAATAGTACTTTATAATAATGAGAAAGTTCTCGATTAAGTGTAAAATTGAAATTTTTAGCTGTGTTATTTGTAATATCCCATAATTGACCAGCAAAGAAGAATTCAACTGTGTATTCTCCCCACGATGATAAGGGTACTTCATCATTCAATGCATATAATCTAGATTTTCCATCATCATCACAAGTAAGGTTTGCAATTATTTTATTCTCTGCACCCATATTTGGAATAAAATCTGATTGGTTATATATTCTTAAAACACAATTTTCAAATTCATCATCATTGTTATCTATTATTGTAAAGTTTATTTTTGAAATCAATGTATCTATTCTTTGGTAGTTAGAAGGTCTATTAATAGTACTGCTTTCGATAAGATATTCGTCATATATATAACTTGAATCATCCGTTAGTAAGGAATAGTCAAAATAGACTCTATAATCGTAACTGCCTAAATCTAACCACCTAAGAGTACAATTTCCAAGATTATCTAAATACGCTTTACCTACATCACTGGATCCATCATTTATTACTAGATATCCATATTGAATTGGGTCTTCATCAACATCATATACTGTAAAATTCATAGTCCAAATATCTAATAAAAGTTCTTTAAATGTGTTTAAACCCTCAATTTTTAGGAGAGTAGTGTTTACCATTTCTGTTTTGGGATTAGAAAGCCCTTGTTGAGTATAATAAACGCTAATATTGTACCAAATCCCAGGAGTCATATTTGAAAAGTAAACAACACCTTGGTCATCAGAATTTCCTTGTTTAATTATTGAATAGGATTGATTTGTCACGTAAACTTGAGCATCTGGAACCATATTGTCATCAACATCTTTACAGGTAAGTTCCAAAGTATATGATATTGGTTCTATTTCACCGATGGTTGTAGTTATCATGTGATTAGGAACAGTTTCAACAGATTGGTTCCAAATTGAAATATCGTCCCAATATAAAGTAAAATTGAAAAATCCGCCATAATCGTTATCGTCATCACCAATATGTACTATATATCTAATCGTATTTGAACTAATTTCAGAGTCTAAGTTAAAAGTATACCAGAAAAATGTATTTGAGCTATAATAATCGTTTCTATATTTACATTCACTACCAGTCCAACCAGCTCTTCCCCAGTTTTGAACGCCTCTTATTTCATAACTATCGTATGCTTGAGGGCTACTATAGGAACTCCAAAATCCAATTCCAGAAATATCTTTATTGGGAGCAGGATCGTCAAACCTCATTTTTGCGGTTGCAGTATATGGTGTCCCTCCAATATAAATGGGGCTACCAGTTAGATCATGAGCTTTCCAACAATTTCCCACTATTTGATAGGATTTATCACCCCTAGCTGCTACATCATCTACTACGTAATGTGCATTTGGGTGTCGATCTTGAGTTCCTGGTTGTAGTCTAACTAAGGTGGATTTATCAAAGTTATCTTCGAAACCTTCGTGCCAAATCCTTATATCCTGAGTATATGGCCAACTTGGAATATTTGCATCGGTTCCATTATCAAAATAAATAAAATACTCTCGAATATCATCAGCATCAGTAGCGCCGTCCATAATCCAAACTACATCCCCTATTGCATTACTATGATTATCATAAGTTGAATATTTGTCAAATTGACAAGCAATTTCAATGGTTGTTGTAGGAGATGTATACTCAATAACTCTTATGGATTCGTCATTTAATTGAAAATTTGGATCTGGTAATTCTGGATCAGCGATTAGCTCTGTAAAATTCACAATAAGTTCTACGGGAACGTTATTTTGGTCTGCTCCATTAGCAGATACATTAACAGAAACTCTATAATCCCAATCATTATCCCACCATGTATAATCCGAATAGGAAATACTTGGGTTAAGTATTTTATCGTCTGGAAGTTTAGTTTCTCTCTCATTTATATCTTGCTCGGGAATGGTATTCACCGAATCATTAGAGATTGGTATTTTATCCATTAAAATAGCAGATGCTAAGAATAATAGAAGAAAGGATAGACCAATAATTTTTTTTTTGTTTAAATTTTTATCTAACATTTTAGATCGCTTTTTGTGTAAAATGTATTTTTACCTTTAACCCATATATAAAGGTCACATATTTAAACCCTTGCTAAATATGTAATTACTAGGTGTTTTGCTTAATATATAAACGTAATTGTATTTGTGGAAAAGAAAAAGAAGATTATTTCATTTTTTAGACAATTTTAAAAAAATTTTTCTTTTTTTAACATTTTCTGGATTATCAATAATGAAATTTCCTCTTAAATGAGAATTATCGTAAAATATTTTTCCAATTTCTTCCATAATCACGTTATTTTTAGGGTAAAATTGAAAAATCGCGCTTGCTTTAGGTTTTAACACCATTTCAATACTTCTTACTAGTTTTAAAAGATTAGTATACATAAAATCGTCATGTAAATCTCTAAATATCCATTGCAATGCAGAAATAGAAATAATGGCATTAAAAGAGTTTGGTTTAAATGGTATTGCACACATATCAGCAGCTATGGGATTTAATTCATTAATGTTATAAAAAGTGAGAAATTGTTTAATTATATCTAATGCTACTACATGATATCCCAATTCTTTCAAGTAAATAGATGTAAAACCTGGACCACTCCCAGCATCTAAAATTAAAATATCTTTCTCTTTCAAATCCAATAACTCTATGGCTCTAGCTGTAATCTTCTCTTGAATTCGCATTAAACTCTTAGACTTAGCATAATTAATTAAAACATCCCCTTTAAAATAGTCTGAAGCTTTCTCGTAAATTTCTTCAGGTCTATTAGTTTTCACGTTAAATTTGTAAGTATTATTCTTTTTCAACGAGAGCTCATTAAGTTTTCGATAATAATTTTGTTATCAAATCAAAAAAAATTGGTAAGTAAAACAAAAAATTTTTCTTTACTAATAATTTAATTAATTTAAATCGCTTTAAAGATTTAACAAATAATTAATTTATTGTGGATTAATTTTGTCTGAAAAAGATGAAAAATTACTCGTAAGAAAGGCAACTTTAAACTTAAAGAGAAAATATGGAAGAACAAAGCAGATATCTATAGTTGAAAGAGACGCGTTTGTTCCCGTTAAGGTCGAAAAGGATATTAGAGAAAATTATATTAAAAATAAAAAAACTATAACTGCAGCTGATATTGCAGCGAAATTTGACATCAGAGTATCAACGATTAATTTGCTTTTAAAACAATACGAAGAAGAAGGTTTGATTAAATTATTGGATCCAACTTTAACTTTAAAGATATACGTTCCTGCATCAAAATAATAACAATTTTGCCTTTTATTTAACTCATTTTTTGAATATTAGCTTTTTTAGATATCACTATTTTATAGATAGTAATCAATTGAGAGGCAAAAAAATTTATAATTTTCATCGTTAAACCTTACTAGAAATAATAAATATATCTTCACTATTCTGAATTTATAAACAATTTAAAACTGCAGACGTAGCCTAGTTGGTAAGACGCCAGCCTCGAGAGCTGGTGCGCAATCGCGCGCGGGGGTTCGAATCCCTCCGTCTGCGTTTTTATAATTACTATTTAAATAGAGGAGAACGAATATGTCTCGTAAATTGTTTTTTAAATGCGATTTGAATTATACATTGTTAATTGAAAAAATAATAGATAGATTAAGCAATTTTATTCGTTATAATCCAGACGATCTTAACAAAAAAATCCTTGAAAAAGTAGTAAAAGGTGCAATATCAGAGATTACTGATTTAAGTATTGACGAAATAGATAAAATCTATCAAGATTATGCAAAAATACGCGTATATTTTGGTTTGAAAGATGGATTATATTTAAAGACAGATTTTCTTAATATTTTTCTTCCAGATCTAACTATAGATGAATTGGACGAGAGAGACGCAGAAAATTGCTTCATAAAAGCATTCTTTTCCAAAATGAATGAACTTATTATTGGTGAGAACGATATAAATCAGCTTATTATTCAAGAAAAGTATAATAAATTAAGGAACATTTTTAAAGCGTCTAACGAATACGCACTTTACGCTACAACCTACAAACTAGTAAAGAAACACACTCCTAATAAAAAAGAGTTAGAATTATTTATGAGAACTAAAAAATAATACAATGTTCAAATTATTTTATTGTATTAATTGAAAAATTAAGTTTTCCATTTCAGGTTTCGCAGCTTCGATTTTGTCTAAGAGGTCAATTGTTCCC
>JBHLLE010000061.1:6398-10304 GCA_048885945.1 Candidatus Hermodarchaeota archaeon
TCAACAATAAACATTAAAAAGAACTCTAGTTTCCCAAAAGTTAAAACTTCTATAACCCCTGAAAAACGCGGCCCATTATCAAATTTATCAGAAAATTCGTACAATTTCTTATTTTCCGCGACTATTCTTTTTTGGGCCTCAATATACAAATCATATATTTTAGTTCTTTGATGTAATTGAAGATGAGGCTTATAATATTCTCCCACGGTTATTCCTTTAGAATCAAATAACGTCATAAGGATTGTATTATAATTTTTGCTTATTTCTGCAAAAAGATTTGAAACCATCTCTATTTTATCAAATATAAGCGACAAACCACTTGAAAAACTATCCATTATAGATTTAATATCGTATATACTAGTTTCAAGGAAAAATATATCAAAATCGTGAGAAAATTTAGTTAATATTTGCTTTAAAGTGAGAATCCTTTGGTTTATATCTTTATTTTTAATAAGTTCTGGATCAACTTTATGAAAGAGAATCAATATGGGAGGATAAAATTGTTCTTCTTTAAAGTAGACTAATATTTGCTCTAAATAATCGTTAGCTTCATTATAGCGATCGTAATCCTGGGCATCAATTACGTAATAGATTAAATCCGTCCCTCCTAAATACTTTCCAGGATTTTTAATATAATCTTCTCGATATTGAGCTTGCCCTCCAAAATCGAGCCTGATAAACTCAAGACCTAAAAAACGAAAGGTATCTCTTCTAATCTTTCTTGTGGGCGTGATATTAGAAACTTCTTCTTCAAATCCAAATCTTTTAGTGATTACTGTAATAATACTCGACTTACCTGCATTATCTAACCCTAAAAAAGCAATTTTATGAACCATTTTACACAACTATAACGATTTCTGTAATTGAATAAAAATAGTAACTATAATTATTTATTTATTAATTGATAATAAATCTTTCTTATAAATATTAGACAATTAATTAAAAAAATTAAAAAAAATTAACCTCCAGAAATAGGTGCGGATAAATAAATTTTATCTCCATCTTTAAGTTTAGTCTTATATTTATTCAAATAATTAACATCTTTACCATTAACTAGTATTAACATGTTGGAGTTTATTTTTTTTTTATTTTTACTTAATAACCTTCCATCAAGTTCGTTTTTGTATTCTTTGATAAACTGGGAGATAATTTCGCTAATATTTTTTCCCTCATATTCTAAACTTTTCTTTTTAACATTAAGCCAAAAAATGTTCAGTAAATTTAACTCAACTTTAGCCATTTTAACTCTTAGGTTTAGTGATAATTGTTGTTAGAACTTTAATTGATTATTATTATAGGCTCTATTTTGTATAAAATAAGCATATCTTTAAAGATTAATTATAATAATTAATAAATTTAGAATCTCATCGAAGTAAATTCAAAATTCTCAACTAAGTTTAATTAATTTCATTTCTTTTAAGGTGTCTAATATTAAATCTTTTAAATTCAACGATTTATATAAAGTTTTTAGTTCTTGTTTGTTTATTTCTTGATTTTTAGGTCTAAAATAACAATATTCAATAGTTTTAAGATCTATTGAGATCATTGATAAAAAATTCTTAATTATAGGCTCATCAAAAGCAATAATGGGAGTAAAGATAGGATATTGAGAAAATAAATAATTAATTGCTATTGATTGTAAATCAACCTCATCAGGGCATTTTGTTAAATTGTATAAATTAATTCCGTCTGAAATAGCTTTAATTCCTTTGAGATCGTTCGCGTGATTATCGTTTAAAATCCTAGAAATAATATCGAATCTAATCGTTCTACATATAGCACAAATGTTTTTCTGATCCTGAATTTTGTCTTTAACCTGTTCTAAAATCCTAAACAAATTAATAATTCTAACGTTTAAAAACGAAAATGGCATGTAATTTAATACTTCTTTCCAATTAAATAATCTACTTTCAATAGCTTTATCATCATCCGTTAATAAAAACAATACTGGATAAAGCTCACATCCTCTTCTCATAAGTAAGAAGCTAGCTAATAAGTCGTTAAGTCTACCAACATCCATACACATAATTTTATTGTAACCTTCAATTGGTAAACCTTCCCATTGAGTTTTTAAGACATCTGTAAAAATATAGGAAAATTCATCTCTAACTTCAATATAAATGACTTTATTAGGATTAGTTAAGTTCACTTTTAGGTTTAAATTAGGAAAGTTCTCTAATACCGCTTTTCCTACCTTCTGTGCAACATCAAGGGAACTATACTCATGTACTCCTGATCTTTTTACTCTAAGCGCAAAGGTATCGTTTTTTCTCAAAATTTCCTTACAGACTTCGATTGTTCTTTCTGTAATATTTTTCATTCGATTTGATGTTCTTAAAGCTGGACTGTAGGATTCAATCCCAAAAACTCGATTTAATACCATCATAGCATTGTTTATGTCTTTATTATTAAAGAAAAAGAAGACTCTTGAAGTATCCTTGCTTAATTGAAATTTATGAAAATTTACCCCAGATTTATTTAAAGCCTTTTTTACATTTCTCATTAAAGTTTTTGTCATCCTTATACGAACTTTCATTGATTTGAGCCAAATCTCTGGAGATAAATTAATTTTTATTAAGTTATAGGAAGGTAATATCTTGTATTCATTCATCGCTAATATAAAATTAACTAAATTGTGTCTTAAATCAGATCAATCGTCTAATTATGTTTTTTTAATAATTAAATTAAGTTAAAATAGTAATATTATATTTACCAATATTTCTCTTTTTACCTGTAGTTAAGTTGTGTTCAGTTAAAGAAACTAATCCGTCTTTATAAATACTAATTTCAATAAAGGCAGCATCAAAATGATCTCCCTTTAGATTTCCACCATTAGAAAAAATAGAATTCTCGATTTTAACATTGAAAGATATACTTGGAGTATTATTTAATACAATGCCAATTCTTGAAAGAGATATCTGAGAAAGTACATCTCCTGCATCAATCAATTCTGTTCTCCATACGCTTAAAGGGGTAGGAATAAGGCTGTGAAAACAACAAAATCCAAAAAGTTTTTCGTGACTAAGACTCAATACTTTTTCCATGAACTTATGGAGTTTTTTTCTTCCAACAAAACCAACTTTAGAATCTGGAGTAGTAGAATTTATACCTTTAAAATGTATTTTATCGTTTTCAAATAAAGGATCTAAATCTCCAATGTATTTATACCAATATTCCCAAACAGGAGGTTTTGAATCGCTATACCCTGGCACAATTATGTAAGGAAACTGGATTTTTTTTAACTTTTTTTTAGCAATTTCAAACTCTTCTTTATAACTATTTTGAGTAAGATTTCCAGTATGAACAACTAAATCAACATCATTAATAGTGTTAATTATATCAATTGCCTTATCAAAATTGGTAATTTTATCAACTGTTTGTTCAGAAATTAAAGAATTTGATAACTGCACGAATTTACAATATGGTTTTTCGTTTGGTTCAACTTCACGAGGTTGGAAATAATTGATTGTCCTATTGATTTCTCGTGTAAAAGAATTTCTCTCTAAAGTTGGGATTATTTTAAAATGCAAGTTGTTATTCTCAATATCTATAATGTTATATGTAAAAAGTTCACGATACCGAGTTTTATTACAGCAAAGTGTTCCAGAATTAAAAATGTACATACTTTTTTTAGTGCTGTTGACAGTGTAGAGGTTAGAAATATGTCTATGTCCATTCAGTATTAAATCCGCCTCTACTTCAAGGAGCATTTTGAGCATATTGCCAGAATCATTGATAGCTGACCTTTCTTTTCCAGTGTTAGGAATTGGAATTAGTTGATGGTGAAAACACACAATTTTTATTTTATCTTTTCTTTCAGGAAGTATTAATCTTTTTTTCACGGCTTCAATAGTAGAATGATGAATTACTCCTTGCGGTAAGTCAGGTATGCTAGAATCTATGCCT
>JBHLLE010000062.1:0-10286 GCA_048885945.1 Candidatus Hermodarchaeota archaeon
TATTATTTATTTTTTAACATTGTTTAAAAATTTAATTTTAGGTATTAAATTCTTTTGCTTTTTATTTCATTGTTTTTAAAGACTATTTTTGAGCTAAGAAGTAAGTCCCTAATTCTTCTCCACTCAGAATTCTCTTTAATAAGTTTTTGTTATTAAAAGATGTGATTATTGCGGGTATTCCTATATTAGTCAATTTTTTAATAGTTGAAATTTTAGATTTCATACCCCCAAATGTAATTCCACCGTCAATATCTTCTACTAATTTTTCTAAATCTCTATCGATATCAACAATGTTTTTTAAAATGTTATAATTTGGATGGATTTTAGGATTTTTATCGCATAGCCCTTCCACATCAGTTAAAATAATTAAAAGATCTACAAATAATAACAAGGCAACTAGACCAGAAAGTTTATCGTTGTCACCATAGCGCAATTCTTCAATAGCTACTGAATCATTTTCATTAATTATAGGAACTATTCCTTTCTCTAATAAAACTTCCAAAGTATTCCTAACATTGGCTCTCCTTATTGAATCTTTAGTATCATCAGCAGATAATAGTATTTGCCCTATATTTAATCCATATTTATTAAATTCTTCTTGATACAAACTCATTAGATGAATTTGACCTACAGATGCTAATGCTTGCAATTTTTTATAATCATTTGGGCGCTTTTTTAGACCGAGTTTGGCAAGCCCACATCCAATAGCTCCACTACTTACGATTATGATGGTATAACCCTCAGAAATTAAATCAGATACTTCTTTTACAAAAGCTTGTAATTTATCAGAATATATTTCAGCAACGCCATCTGTTATCATCTGGGTGCTGACTTTTATGACTAGTTTTTTAATTTCTGAAGGAAATGTTCTCATTGACATTAAAAACGATAGATTATTAATTTACAATAAAATAATCAAAACTCAATTTAATTAGATTTTTATATTATTATAATTTAATTATTTAGCTCTACATCTACTTTTTTGATTGAAAAAATGAATATTATGAATGAAAATAATAAGATTGATTTAGTATTTAAGCGGGGACTAAGTTTAAGAACTGTGTGATAAGCCATATAACTATAACTAATACAATGATAACGGGTACCATGACGATTAAGAACATATAAGCTCCTTTTACAATGCTTCTATTCCAAGTTTTAACTCCGTCTTTCCAGTCTTTACGTGCTTGATCTTGCCACTTTTCTACATCTTCTTTTATCTTAGCTGTTGTTGCTTCCCATTGTTCCTGATTTTCAATCTGAGCCTTTTCAATGTCTCCTTTCCATTTTTGAATTTGTGTATTCCAGTTTTCCCCCATATTTTGAAAGAATTTATTTACTTTTTTACCGCTCTCTTCCCAATCTTCAACAGCTTTTTTAGATTGATCTTCTAAAGTAGTTTTAAAATTATCAAATCCATTTTTTATACCAGACACAAAATCATTCCATCCTTTCAAAAACGGATTTTCTTCTTTCTTTTCAGAATTTTTTTGGTTACTCATAATTTTTAATATATCCTTTTTCATATTTATTTTTCAACTTTTAATTTCTATAAATTCATTTTTTCATAGAAAATCGCTTTTGTAAGTTGAAAATATTTCATAGAAAATTCTTATAATAGATTTATTTTTAATTTTGTTCAGAAAAACTTAGAATAGGAGAAAGTTTTTTACTTTTTGATAAATTTTATATCAGATTGATTATTTTAAGTTTTAATATCTATAATATTTGTTCAATTTAAAACCAAAGAAATGTGAGTTATATGGAGTTTACCATATTAAAAAACACTCCACTCTATACTTGTTTATCAGATTTAGCTAAACGTATCTTTTTACCAGATGGAATTTTTTATTGGTCAGGGAGAGCTAAAAAAGAAGCTGAAATAGTGGGAACAATCGGTTCGGCTTTCGGATACGAAAAAGATTTCATTGATGGTGGTTCCGACGAATGGGTTCCTTGTTATTTAGAAGATATAAAAAAATATTCTACCATTAATATCAAAGAATTAGTTCCGTACGCTCCAATTGGAGGAATATCCGATATAAGAACAATTTGGAAAAAATGGATAATTAAAAAATCTGATTACGATATTAATTCAGAGATCGAAAAAATTAATAGATTAGAAAATTATATCACAAATCCTTTAATAACATCAGGAGTCACAAACGGAATATTCTTAGCTGGTACATTTTTTCTCAATTCTGGGGAATTCATCATATCTCCAAATAAAAGATGGGGAAACTACGATAATATTCTTATAAAAAACTTAAATGCGAAAATCAAGTCTTTTGACTTTTTTAAAAATAATAGAATTAATATTCAAGGTTTAAAAAAAGCTATTGGCGAAGTCTCTAGAGCCCAAAATAAGATCATTATCATTTTAAATTTTCCAAATAACCCAACAGGTTATGCCCCTTTAACAGAAGAGGCAGATCAGATAATTGATTTGTTAAAGAAAAGTCATCAAGAAACAGGAAAACCAATAATCGTGTTTGTAGATGATGCTTACGAACCATATATTTATAACGATAAAGTACTAAATCAATCAATATTCTATAAATTACACGAGCTAGATGGAGATATCATCCCAATCAAATTAGATGGTATAACAAAAGAACTTTTAATGTATGGTGGCAGAATCGGTTTTTTTACCATAGGACTCAAACCTAATTGGACTTCTAACGATAAAGAGTTGGAACTTCTAAAAAATGAGATAAATAATAAACTAGAAGGAATAAATCGTAGTACGGTTTCAAACTGTAATCACTTTTATCAAGCAGTGACACAAAAGATATTTGAACAAAAAGGAATGGAACAAATCATAAAAACTCGCGATAAAGTAAAAGCCTTACTTAAGGAAAGATACGAAAAAATTAACTCTGAACTCACAAAAATTAAAAACCCAGACATTTCAATCGATCCTAATTCAGGCGGTTTTTTCGTCTTTGTAAACCTTAATCCAGAAAAAATAAAAGCTACCGAATTCGCAGACCATCTTCTAAAGAAATATAAAGTTGGAGTTATTCCAATAGAAAAGCCTGACGACAATATAAATGGAATAAGAATAGCATATTGTTCTATTGATGTGAATAAGATATCAGAATTTATTAAAAGAATTCAATCCGCACTTCAAGATTTTTAAAAAAAGTATGTGGAAACCATAGAGATGTTTCCGTATTTTTATAAATATTTTTATAAAATCATTCAAAAACTTTTTTATTTAAATAGTTAGAATTTAATTTTATAATTTGATAAAGATATAGTTAATTTAAATGAGATATATGATTCATTATTACTCATCTAAACTTAATTATATATTAATGAATCCAATTAGTTTAAAAGTCTAAATTTAAATAAAAAATTAAAAAAGTAGCCTATCCCAAAGGGGTGCGGTAAGTTATGGATGTGCACCATTCAAAGGCATAATCAGACTATATCTTTTTTTTTTTTAAAATTATAAAAATTTAAAAGCGTATGATTTATCTTTTTTTTAATAATAAAGTAATATCCTAAAATTATTATTTTATAACAAATCAATTACTAAAAAAAATAGCGAAGAAAGGTTGATGATATAATGCCTAAATTATATTTAATTAATAAAGGGGAACTAAACGAAATAAAAAACCCTGTGTTTTCTACTGGCGATGTGTATTTATTAGACGATCAAAGTAGTATTTACGTATGGATTGGGAGTAAATGTAGTGTTGACGAAAAGACTACTGGAGCGGCAAACGCGAGAAAATTAGATCAGGAAAGAGGTGGTGCCGCAAAGATAATTACAGTAGATCAAGGTCAAGAAACTCCTGATTTCTTAAAAGCAGTTGCTTCTATGGGTGCAATGAAGATAGTGAACCAAAATATTGCTAAGACAATGTTGAAAGATGTGGTTACTGGAGATTGGGCACAATTTGCCGAACATAAGAACGTTTTATATCGTGTTTCTGCTGAAGAATTTGAAGACATAAATGCAATGAAAATGGTACAAGTTCCATTTTCTAAAGACTCTTTAGATTCAGAAGATTGCTTTATAGCCGATTTAGGAAATAAGGTATATATTTGGCAAGGAAATGCGTGTAACGTAAAAGAAAAAGTTAAAGCAGGTCAATGGGCTAGACAAATCGATGCTGATCGTGCTGGAGTACAAAATGAAGAAATCTTTGAAGAAGGTGACGATGCAAAATTCTTGGCTGCTATTGACAAAGGAGAAGATTACAAAGAATCTGATGCTGTTCAATTAAGAGCGGAATCTGAATTGGAACCGGAAACAGAAGCAGATAAAGCCGCTGCGGCAATTCAGCCAGAATTCAAATCGGAAGTTAAAGAAGTCATTACAGATATATCTTCTACAGAGGAAGCGTCTCCACAAATTAAAACAGAAATATCTTCAAGTGCTGCTCCTGGAAGGCCAGGTCAAGTAGATGATTCAATAATGACAGTAGAAAAAATGGAAGGAAGGCGCAAATGTCCTAAATGTGGTAATGAAGATAAAGGAATGATCCACGAATCTGTAGATAAAAGCAATATTATTTTAGACTATCCGCGAATGTATGGAAAAAAATACAGGTGTGGGTTGTGCGGATGTTTATGGAGAGAGAAATAATTTAAACTTATTTTATTTTTATCTTTTTTAATTTTTAATTTATTTTTAAAATTTGATTTTGTACGATTATTTAGATTTTGCTAAGTCTCTTCGAAGCAGTTTAATTTTTTTCTTTAACTCAATCAATTCTTTATCTTTTAACTCTAATTCGGATTCAAGCTTCAGTTTTTCGTCTTTAACTTTCTGTAAATCATTTAAAATTTTGTCTTCTATCCTATCGGCCTCAAATATCTTCTTATCTAACTCAGAAATTCTGGAATTTAAGGCGGCAATTTCAGAGTCTTTATCTTTAAGTTCTTTTTCTTTTTCGTTGAATTGCACTTCGTATTTGGCAGAAAATTTATTTGAATTTTCGAGCTTTCCCTCGAGTAAAGTTATGAGTTCTTGATTAGCAATAATTTTTTGAGTCTTTTCTTCAATATCAACTACTAAAGATTTAATGCGTTCTTCCTTTTTCTCCAAATCTTTCTTTAATAAGTTATGAGTTTCTAGTTGTTGTTCTAAATCCGCTATTTTCTGATTTGCATTACTCAACGAATTCTCAACTTCAAAAATAACTTTTTCTTTTTCTGTGATTATTTCGTCTTTTTTTTCAAGTAACACTTTAGTTTTATCAAATTTTGATTTTTGAACAGTGTCTTTCTCTAAATATTGAATTTGTTCTTCTAAATGCGTAATTCTATTGGATTTATCCTCTAAGTCCTTTTTCAAATTTTTATTTTCAATTTGAGAAATTTCAATTTGAGAATTTAAAACTTCAATTTTTTCTTTTTGTTGAGTTATGGTAAGGTTAAGATCTTCAAGCTGATTAATCTGCTGTTCCATTACTTCTACTTTTTTATTTTTACTTTCTAATTCGTCAAGTATATTCTGGTAATTATTCATAATTTCTTTTGTTTGCTCAATTTGATCGGATAACTCTAATATCTTTTTTGTTTGGTCTTCTATAACCTTTTGCTTATCATTTACAGAGGAATACAATTCTTTTATATAATTCTGCTTTTGTTCTGTTGATATGGTAATCTCTTGAAATTTTAGATCTTTTTCATTAATTAAAGATCTTAAAGATTCTAATTCTTTATCCTTGCTTTTAATAGCTTCTCTTAACTCATGAATAGCCTCAATTTGAACCCCACCAACATCAGGACTCACCGAAATTTCTTGAATTTTATTTTCTAACTCTTTTATTCTCACATCTTTTTCAGAAATGAGTAAATCTTTTTCTTTCAAATCTTCAAAACTTAAATCAGTTTGAGTTTGATTAGTTTGAGTTTTAAAATACTCGAGTTCTTGTGATAATTTTTCATTTTTGATTTTCAAATCTTCATTTAAATTAGTAAGACTACTAATTTTTTCATTTAGATTCTTGTTCTGTTCTCTAAATAAATTTAATTGCTCTTTAATTGATTTATCTGTTTCTACGGGTTTTTCTTTTTCTTCTTTTTCTTCAACCCAACCTAAAGCAGAAAGAGCCTCTACTATTGTTTTATCCTCATCTTCACGCTCTTCAGGCATATGATTATCAGCTATTTTACGTTAGTTTTTCTTATATAATAGATACAATAGATTTTAAACATTTTACAATATTAAACTTTATTCAAAATATAATTATATCGTACAAATCGTAATCCATTCTATTAAATCTTTTTATATTTTTTAGTCCTTAGATTCGTATTATAAATAGCTAATTTAAATGAGCTTCGTTCGAAATCAAAATGTTTAATCACTCGTAATAAAAACATATTTTCTATCTAACAAATATTTTGTAAAATATCCGATAGATAATGCTATTACTACGCTAATTTCTAAAGGTGTTTTTACAAAATTTGTTAAAATAAATTGTATGCAAATATTTTCAATAGTTGTTAAAATAGCAAATCCAAAATATTTGAAAAACTCCTGAGATGTTTCTTTTAATTGAGTAGATTTTTTTTCAAAAACAATAAACTTATCTAAAGTAAATTTCACTAAGTAAGTAATTACTACAGCAACTATCGAACCAACGAGTTCAGGCATATTATAAGGATTAGTTGCACAATATAACGTTTTAATTAATTGAGAACTCCCCAAATTATGACAAATAAAGGGAGCAAAAAATAATTGATTAGATTTTTGAATTAAATAATTTAAAATAATCATACATAAAGCAAAAAAGAAATATAGAAACATCTGCTTCTTAAAATTATTAGATTTTTTAACCTCACCACTCTCTACCATATTTAGTAACCTCTCTTATTCAATATTAAGTTTTTCACCACAATGATAACAAAACTTTGCAATAGGTTCTCTTATTTCTCCTCCACATTTTGGACACAGTCTTTTTTTTAATTGTTCTTCTGTTTGATATTCATCTATAGATTTGTACGGTTCGTAAGGTGTTTGTCTAAATGACCTTGATTTAAAGGCAAAAGGAAGAAAACAACAGATTGGAAGGAAGAAAAATGGGATAAGAAATATGGTTTGAAAAATAAACGAGATAATCAAACTGATAACTGTTAGAACAATAAACAACAGATTAATCAATATGATGTTTCTTCTCTTCATAAATATTCGTAAATCTATATAAATTTTCTAATCAATTAATAAAAGATTCATTCTTCGTTTTTAATTCGTTCTTTCCAAGAATCAGAATCCTCGTTCTGATCTAAATCTACTTCTGTTTCTTCACCTATATTCTGGTTTTCAGCTGAAGAAAAAGTTTCAGAGGAACTTTGAAAACTATGCGGAATATGAATTTGGCTTTCTCCTAAACCAGAAGGGGATATTGTTCCCATCATTTCCTTTGCAAATTTTTGTCTCTTAGACTCTTTTCCAGTAATCTTCAGATATGCTTTTCTTAAGCCAAAGCTTAATAACGAGAAAGTCAACGAAAATCCAAAATACACCCAGAACCAGTACTCGTATTTTCCGTAATGGAATGAGAGAAGAGCAAATATACCTAAAAAAATAACGCATCTTATAGCCATTGGGGCCAATTGCTTCTTTAACATTTTTTTCATCAACATCATAGTTTCTTGCTGCAATTGCATCATTAACTGTTGATCTCCTAAAATCTGAGCTTGTTGTAATCTTTCTTGTAGATTTCGCGCATTATCTCTTATTTCTCTCATCAATTCTGGTTTTAAACCTAATATCCAGTTCAGTAATAATCCAAGTAATACTAATCCTATAGATATATACATTAATTCAAAAATAATATCAATTGTAAGAGGTTCCAATGCCATAATACATCACTATAATATGAAAAAATGAATTTTAATTAAATTTTTGTATATAATGTTTACATTAATTAAACTTTTAAACTAAACAATTATACTATTAAATCCAAGAATAGAGCTATCTTAAATTTCCTACTAAATAACCTTTTATATATTTTGAATATAAGGTTCTTAGTCTTGTTGGAATGGAAGACATAATTGCGCAACCTAATCTACAACCATCGCAAAAGTCGTAATTATCGTGAACCTTCATAATTTCTCTGACTTCAGTTGAAGTATGTATGGTAGAAAGCGAATGATTTAATACATTATAACTTTTAACTGGATGAATTTTGCATGGATAATCAATTGTACCATCGTGACGTACAAACATATAGGTCTCTGCGACGTGACATCGTAAAATGTTTTGATGCTTTGGATTTCCACCAAAACCGCCTTTTTCTATTATACTAATAGAGACTGGTTCAGTTAAAATATTTTTGTAATGTTTCCTTAAATCTCGAATTTTATTTGCCCAGGAATTTACATCAGGGATTATATTGTGAATATCTTTAACACTATATGTAGTACCTGAAATATCCCATATTATATCTTCACATGGATATAATTCTATAGGACATTCTAAACTTTTTGCTAATTCGCAAATATCTTCTAATAAATGTAAATTATCGTTCATTACTACGGTACTTATAATTACTTTAATTCCCATCCTATTCGCAATTTTAATCGATTCAATTACTTTATCAAAAACATTTAGTCCTCTTGCTTTATTGTGTAATTCCGCTGTTGGATAATCGAGGGAAGTAAGAATAAAATCTAATCCTTCTAATTTAGGTAAAACTTTTGGGAGCAAATATCCATTTGAAGTGATTCCATTTATAAAATTATGTTCAATCCCCATATAATGCACAAGTTCTGGAAGATCCTTTCTCAAAGTAGGTTCACCACCAGTAATGGAAAGGGATTTTACACCTATACCCGCTAATTGATCAATAATATACTTCGCTTGTTCTGTAGTCATTTCATGATTAACATATGATTGAGGTAAAGTTTTTACTGAACAAAATGGACAATTAGCGTTACATCTTAAGGTAATCTCTATTTGAGCTGAATAGGGAATCGTCCTATTTGTAAAATTGTTTAATAAAAAATTCCTTAAATTTCCTAGATAATTTTTTATTCTTACGTGAGGAATTACGCGAGCACCATAATTTTGTAGTTTATGGATTTAAATTAACTTAAATTTATTATTTTAAATTCTAAAGGAATTAAAAACCTAACTAAAGAGATTAATAAATTTGGCTTTATTAAAATTTTATTTATTGAGTAAAATTTTTATAATTCAATAACTCTGATATGTTCCTATTGAAATTCCAACTATTAAGCTACTTAACAATGAATTTAGTAATAGTTAACAAACTTCAAAAAAATAAGGAAAAAATTAAAAAAACCTAATGCTAATTAGCTTTCTTTACCGCATCTTTTGCAAATATACTTTTTGGCGTAAATCTTTATTCCACCCATTTGGTGTAAGACATTAGTCTTATCCTCTACCTGATTAAACTCAGTAGATCCACACTCACATACTCTTCGTCCTTCTACGGGAGGTTTCTCAATTGCTTTTTTTTCCTCCTCTTGTTTTTCGACAATCGCCGATGGTTTAACAGTTGATGGTGCAGGTTGATTTGCAGCACTTGGTGCGGGAGTAGCTGCCTTAGCCGGAGCTGTAGCTTTAGTACCATTAGCTAAGATTTTATCTAGTTTATCGTTCATACTTTTAAGCATTTCCATTACTTTATCTTCAAATTCGGTCAAATATAGTCTCCTCTTTTTTTAGATAGTTAATTTTTTAATGTCTAATATTCTTCGATTTTAAAAATTTTGTGAAAAGCGAAAATTGTTTTTTTTTCGCAACAACGATATTCGGATTTAATTGTTAAGCATTTCCTTTCAAAATTGAATATATAAATAGAGGTTTAAACTAACTTTTAATCACACTAAAATTAAAAAACAAAAATTATAACAAATTAAGTTGAGTAATATGCCTACAGAAGCTTCACAAAGAGCATTAATAGGTCTGCGAGATCTAACCATGTTAAAATGGTATTGGATACCCCTTATGGTTATTATAATGTATATCTATGCCATTGAAGTGAAAAAAGCTAAAGAATCAGGGGATTGGAATGCGATATATTCCGGATTGACCGTATTTGGACTTGATTTTTTCAACGAAACGTGGAACGGATGGGTATTTGCCATTACGCAACACTCTGCTTATTGGACCACACCTGGGGATACGGCCTTCCGTGTATTCGTTGGTTGGAACATTGAAATAATTTTTATGTTTCTAATAGCAGGTATTGTCTTTTATCATAATTTAGATGAGGACAGAGACAAAAAAATGTTTGGATTACCTAATCGCTGGGCGATGGCTATCGGATTTGCTGCATTTGCTGTGTTCATCGAAT
>JBHLLE010000063.1:0-10220 GCA_048885945.1 Candidatus Hermodarchaeota archaeon
GCTAAGGATGAGATTGAGTTAATTCATAACACCACTCTTGAATTATTAGAATCTGTGGGAGTAATGATTGATTCACCAGAGGCTAGGGCTTTACTTAAAGAAAATGGGGCAATTTTAGATGATAATCAAGGTAACATCTGGGTTAAATTTCCTGAAGAACTTGTAAAAGAACAATTAAAACACGTACCAGATTCTTTCAAATTATGGGGTCCAGATGGATCGTTTTCTTTTGAAGTGAATACTAAAAGTACCCAATTTGCTACAGTTGGTACCCCTGTAAAAATATATGATCCAGAAAGTAAAAAGCAAGTACGAAAAACTGTATTGGATGACACCATAAAGCAAATTCGAATAGTTGATAGTTTAAAAAATGTTATGTGTTCTCATGTCGATGTTTGGCCAAATGATATACCATTCCTTGAATTACATTGCCACGCTATAAAAGCATGGGCAATTAATAGTCGTAAACCATATGGTCTCGGATGCTATGGAAAAATGGCCTCTCAAGACATGATGAATCTTGCATCGATTATTGTAGGGGGTGATGAGGAACTTATTTCACACCCAAGATTCATTGGATTTTTCAATCCTACAAGTCCACTCATGTTAACCAAAATTATGTTAAATGGTTTATTTATTTTCGCGAAATACAAACAACCAACTATCATTGCTCCTGCTGCTAGTGCTGGATCAACTGCACCAGTAACATTAGCAGGATTGATAACTCAAACTAACATGGAACTTTTATCGTCTATAGTACTAACTCAACTAATTAACAAGGGAGCTCCAGTTTTCTACTCGACTATGTCAGCACCAATGGATCCCCCAACGGGAAATGTAGCATGGGGATCAATAGAAACGGGTTTAATTACCTCCGCTTTCGCCCAGATGGGTCGCTTTTACAACATACCTTCTCGAGGTCCTGGAGCTGTGACGGAATCAAAGGTTTTTGATGTACAAAATGGATATGAACGATTATTGACTTTACTCTGCGCTGCTACTTCCGGAATTAATTATATAACTTGTGCAGGAACTTATGAATCCTCTTTAGCTGAAGCTTTAGAATTACTTGTAATAGATGACGAATTGATAGATATTATTAATAGAGGAAAAGAAGGAATTCGAGTTAATGAGGATACAATTGCTATGGAGGAGATTAAAAAGATTGTAACTACATCTAGAAATTTCTTAGGAACAAAACATTCAGTAAAAAATATTAGAAAAGAATTATTTGTTCCTAAACTCTCTGATAGAGACAGACGCGGAACTTGGAAAAAACAAGGCTCAAAAGATATCATTCAGAGAGCTCGAGAAAAAGTAGATAAGATCTTGGAAACACAGAAAGGACCAGGGCTCTCCACTGAAGTTGAAGCAAAAATAGCAGAATACACTAAAGAAGTTGCATCTCGAACAATGGATTATTATCAAAAAGCTGAAGGAATGGAAAAATCTGCTGAAGGAAATGGTGTTCCTGGAGTTAAGCTTGATTAACTTTGTATAAATTTTAATAAATTAGAAAAGTATAGAAAAAAAAGGTGCTTAATTTGGAAGAAAAAGGAAAAGACGCGTCATATACGGAAAAGATTAGAAAGAGGAGAGAAAAATGGGATAAATTAAGTTTTGATACTCAAACAATTAGAGCAGGAGAAGATCCTTATCCTGAAACTTCCCATAGTATTCGAACTCCAATTTTTGCGGCCAAATCTTATACATATGAGAGTATGGACGAACTTTTAAAAGGTCATTTTTTTTATTCTAGAACCGAGAATCCAACTCTTTTCGCATTAGATCAAAAACTCGCAACTCTCCATCGTGGTGAACAAGCTTTATCAGTTGCTGCTGGTATGGCTGCTGTTCATCTTGCTTGTTCAAGCGTACTTCAACAAAGAGTGGAAAGAATTAGACCAAAGAAAATAAAAAACCTCTTGCCTCAAAGTAATCCAGAGCAAATTCCTAATATGATTATGCACAAAAATCAATATACAGGTTCATATCGCCTCTTTACTAAAATATATCCTCAAATGGGCATTGAATTCAAGAGAGTTAACATGTGTAATATTAATGAAGTTGAAAATGCTATAGATGATAATACTAAATTAGTTTACGTCGAAACTCCAGCTAATCCGACAAATGATATAATCGACATCAGAGCTTGTTCGGATTTAATCCATGAACAAGGTGGAAAATGTATTGTTGATAACACTTGGGCATCTCCAGCTCTTCAGAAACCTCTTGAACTTGGAGCGGATTTAGTTGTAGAAAGTCTAACAAAATACATAAACGGACACGGAGATTGTTTAGGTGGTGCAATTATTGGCGCTGAAAACGATATAAGAGATATAAGATATTTCTGGCAAGAAACCCAAGGACAAGTTATGAGCCCGTTCAATGCCTGGTTAATACTCCGAGGAATACGCACACTTAGCATGCGAATGGACAGACATTGTTCAAATGCCATGAAAATAGCAGGATATTTGGACGAACACCCAAAGGTGCGTGAAGTGATATATCCAGGTCTAGAATCTCATCCAGGTCATGTACTTGCCAAGAATCAGATGAAAAATTTTGGTGGAATGCTTTGTTTCGAGCTGGAAACTCAAGAAATGAGCTATAAATTCATTAATCTACTAAAACTAATTAAAGTGGGGGTATCGCTTGGTGATACTACATCTCTTATCGAATATACTTCGATCATGACGGGTATCGATCTTGCCGGATGGGAGCGTAGAACAATGGGTATTTCAGACACACATTTCAGATTTTCAGTAGGATTGGAAGATCCCGATGATTTAATATTGGATTTGGAACAAGCACTTAATCAAATATAATCCTTTTTTTAGATTAACTAATTTATATTAAATTAAAAAAAAATATAATTACATTTTATTTATTTAGCTTTAACGCGTTCCATTTTATCCTTATGTAATTTTGCTAATTGAGATTTCATTTCTGCTACGCGTTCCTTAGTGTAAGGATAAAAATATAATAATATCAAAGTGACAACCATTGCAATAACAGGGAAGATTACTACCAAAGCCTTTAAACCAAAAATAACATCTGCTCCCGGATTTGGAGTATAAGATTCCCAACCTGTTGAACTAAATACTAGCGATACTGTTACAATACTTAATATCATTGCGAGTCTCATAAAGAAATTTGTAATACCGAAAAATGTACCTTCTCTTCTAACTCCTGTTTCTAATTCATCATTATCAATAGGATCAGCGACGATTAAATATATGAAATATAGCATCCCCCCCATTCCTATACCAGCAATCAACATAAAAATTAATGCTATAGTATAAGTTGATATAAATAGAAAGGGGATAAAGGCAATAATAGTCACTATTATTGCAACCATATATGCTTTTCTACTCCCTAATTTGACATCCAACTTCATCCAGATTATAACAGTTAATACCCCTGCTATAAAATTAGCCCCTAATAAAAGAGAGATCAAAAAAGTGTCAGTTTCACCAAGCACATGAAGGGCCCAAAGAGGTATTGTTGTTGCAAGCGTAAGTAATATATATTCGTATAAGAAAAACATGATAGTATATAATACAAATCCCTTGTTTTTGAAAGCATATTTCAGTCCTTGAAAATAACCAAATTCTTGTTTATGATCTAATTTGAATTCCTCACGCTCTTTTACCCCCCATTTAATAGCTATAAATAATGATATCCCTATTATAATCGATGTAACAATACCATTTATCACATAACCTTCTTTTCTAGTAAGATCTCCAATAAAGATCCCCGGAATAAGGAACGCAAAGATTAATCCCACAGTTGCTAAAATTTGCTTAATAGTATTTACTTCTGCTCTTTCCTCCACTGAAACAAACATCTCTGGAAATAAAGCATCGAAAAATGTGACCTGGGTGTAGAATGTATCGTACAACAATAATATTATAAGGAGATAAATGAAAGTAATAAAATGCGAATCAGTTGGAGGGAGCCATAGAATTACCTCGATAATCAATATAGCTATCGTTCCTAAAATAATAAAAGGTTTTCTCCTTCCCCATCTTGTACGTGTTCTATCTGAAATATAACCTAGTAAAGGATCATTAAATGCATTCCACACCGTCCAAATAATGTAAGCGAGCATGATATAAGTAACAGGCAATCCAACTGCAATAAAATAAAAAGTAAAGACCCAAACATTAAATGCGCTATTGATAAACCACTGGGCGAACGAACCCATCCCAAATGACCATTTTGTCTTTTTGTTAAAAAGTCCAGTTTCTAAATCTGCCATTTAAGTTAACACGATTTTTTTTTATAATTAAAATTACATTTTTAATAATCTAACTTGTCTTAAAGTTTTAAATAATTTTTGTTATTATATACTATATAATTTTCGTGAGGAGTGAAAAAATCGTATGTTAAAAACTGAAATCGTACTTTTGGCAAATAATGTTTGTTTACCATTTCAAAAACTCAATAAAGAGTATGGTTTAAATTTTATTGAGTTAAATAAATTATTTGCTACAAAATCGCTCGCAGAACATGGTTTAGGATTTTTAATAAATATTTATGATTTAGTGAATCGCGATGACGAATGGAACGCTCCCGTTTTAAAGAAGATTATTTTTGATACTGGTGGCCCAAATCTTACTTTTTTACATAATTTAGATATTCATGGTTATCCCATTCACGATCTTCATCATATAATTTTATCGCATTGGCATTACGATCATACAGGTGGTTTATATCCACTCTTAGAAAGAATCGATAATGATATTCAAATTATTTGCCATAATGATGCCAAGAATGAGAGATTTTTTAGACGTATAGACAATATTAAAAATAGTGATTTAGAGGGAAAAACAAGAGATCAAATCTCTGATCTGCTTTCGACCTCTAAAATTGTGAATCAAGAGCCAATAGATTTAGAAAAAATTGAAAAGCTAAAAGGAAAGGTTTTTTTCTCGAGAACTCCGTATGAACTTTTGAATATCAAAGGATTAAAAATTACTTTAAGCGGAGAAATCCCAAGAAAGCATGAAATAGAAGATTTCGATAACTTTTATTCCCTACAGAATGGCACTCTGGAAATAGACAAAATTTTAGACGATAAATGTCTAATTTTCGAATACGATGACCGAGTAATATTATTAAATGGATGTTGTCACTCTGGTCTTATGAATACTATAGATTACGTAAAAGACTTAACAGATAAACCCATTAGTCATATTATTGGGGGTTTTCACATGGCATCCGCATCTAACCAGAGAATAACTGCCACAGTAGACTATATAAGAACGTTTCAAAATTATCATAAACCTTTATATTTATTTCCTATTCATTGTACTGGAGCAAAATTTGTTCAGAGAATAAATACTATCAAATTTCCAGAAATTAAAGCGTTTGATTGTAGCGTAGGAACTGTTTTTCGGTTTAATACAGGTTTTTAAGGAAAAATTATACATTTTTTATTTTTTTAAGCTTTCAATTTCTAATAAATCTGATTTAAGTTTATGTTGCCATTCATTATTAAAATATCCTCCAAAACCACCAAGATCACCATCTTTTTTTAGTACTCGATGACATGGGATAATTAAAGGTAAGGGATTACATCTCATGACGTTCCCAACAGCTCTATAAGCTTTAGAGCCTATATATTCTGCAATTTCAGAATACGAAGTAGTCGTTCCATATTTTACTTTGTTAATTAAATATTCAACCACTTTTAATGAAAACTCAGTCGTAAATTTCTCCTTTAAATCTATCTTAATATTAATAGCTGAAATTGAATTATATAAATTAATTTTTTTTCCCGATAAATATTCTTCAAGTAGGGTTATTAAATTTTGAGTAAGATCTTTCTCAATTGAATCTTTGGTATTTTTTAAGGTAAGTTTATTTTTTTCTATAAAATCTAGCAAATTTTTTTCTTTATTAAAGAACTCAATTGATCTTAAAATCAGCTGCTGAGTTTTTTCTAAATATTTATAGGATATAAGAATAAAGAGGTTAATAAATTTTGATTTAAAATAAACTATTGAAAAGAGAGAACACCTCAAGTTTTAATTTATATATATTAATATAAAAACTTTAAAATTGCTTTCGATTTGCATAATTATTTAAAAGAGTTATTTATTATACATTTGAGTGTTTTTGGTAAAAAATAAAAACTTATTCACTATTAAAATTTTAATAAAATTTTTAAAAATTATAAACTGAGTAAAACAACAATGGGAAAAAAAGACCTAAAATCAGTAATTGATGATATTGAAGCAAAGGAAGATGTAACTTCAAGATTAGAATCAAAAGTTGAAAGATTGACAGAATTAGTTGATAGGCAAAAAAAAATAATTAACGATCAAACAGCTCTCATTGAGCAACAGAAAGAAAAACTGTCTAAAATGGTAGATGTCCCTGATGATATAAGAGAACTTCGAGAAATTATAGGAGGTCAAAGGGCGGAAATAAACGAAAAAGAGTTGGAATTAGAACACACAAAAGGTTTGTTAGTTCAAGCTCAAAAGGAACTAGAATTAACCTTAAATCGTATGAATCCTACGCAGATTAAAATAGAAGCAGCGCTTGACACAATTGGCAAGTTAAAAGAAGAAATAGCGCAAAAGAATTCAGAAATCACAATTAAAAACGAGACCATTAAAACCTTATCCAATAAGTATCACGAGGCAGAAAGCACAACTAAATCACTCTTACAACAAATAGAGCAATACGAAGGAGGAGTCTCCAAAAATCAATATGAAGATTTAAAAATCCAACATTCAGAGGAGAAAAAAGCATTAAAATCGAAATTAACAAAATTAGATTCTCAACTTTTAGACCAGAAATTAGAATTTGAAGAAAAAATAGCTGAAGCTAAGGATATGTCTGAAAAATACAACGATCTAGTTAAAAAATTAGAAGAACTACAGCAAAAAAATACAACAGCCAATGAAAAAATCAAGAGTCTTGAAGCAAGTATGGTAGACTTAAAAGAATATAAAAAAACTACATTCCCAAAATTAACTACGATTGAAAAATTAAAAAATGTTATGGAAGAAGATCCTCTCTTCAGAGCTTATTTCATTATAGAAGAGGTCGGACATATCTCATTAGATGACCTGAGAGCAGCAGTAGGTTCTCCTATTGTTGTTGTAAAAAAAGACGTCGAAAAGCTACAAAAGATCGGAATTGTGGAAATAGACGATTTAGGTAAAATATCAGTAAAAAAAATTGAAGTAGATTAGTCTAATCAACTTTGTTTTTGTAATTAAAGATTATTTAATTCCTAATACTATAAAAATAAAGAAAATTTTTTTGTCTCTTTTTATAAATTTAATAGATTATTCCATGGAATAATATCAAACACTAGCTAATTCCTTATACAAACTTGGCAATGCTTTTTTATACTTACCACTAGGAATTTTATCAAGTAATTCGGCAGCTATTTTTTTCAAAATCTCTCGATACTTATGAGGCTTTTCGTCTCGTCTTAATAATAAAGCAATAACATAATTCTCGACCGAAATATAGTCTTCTCCAACTCCAGAGAAAAATGAAACCACTTTATTATTTTTCAAAGATATCGAGGCAAAACCAGGTTTTAATGACTGATAACGATGTGAGCTATAAACCTGAGTCAATAAATTATTGGTAATTTTTAGATTATCTGGATAAAATCCTTCATTTATTGGTCCTATCTCGTTGTCCCACCGGATTATAAGGATACCTATAGGCGTTTTAATCACCATCCAAATTTGCTGTTAAAAAAAGATGTTATAAAGTTAATTAAAACTTAGTCTGAATTAAATATTATTATTTATTTAATAAGGTTTTATTATTTAAATCTATACTCTTGGTAAAATTTAAATTAAAATAAAATTTTAAGATTATTGTTTACCCTCTAACACTATAAGAAAATAAAGATCTTATATTGAGGACTAAACCGTGCTCGGAGGGGTTACCGAGTTGGTTTGGGTTGATAAGTTAACCTAACCACGGGAACCTGGTCAATTTTTAATTGATTCAGCATTAAAAGGCCATTAGTTGCTTGATATATGGGTCAAGACCGATCAAAGGTGCTGGACTTAAGATCCAGTGGCAAAGGCCTTCGTGGGTTCGAAATGGGTCTGGATTTACCAGAACCACAAGACTCCCACCCCCTCCACATTTTTCTTAAATATTCAAACACATTTAATTATCTGAATGCTTTTAAGTTATCTTTTTAAGCCCTTTAGGATTAGATTAATTTAATATGGATAATGGAACTACTTGGGAGACCCGACGCCAAAAAATTATTACTTTTATTAAGGAAATGGGAAATCCAATTGATTTAAAACGTATTCTAAAGGAATTTGAATACCGAAATAAAAAAACGCTAATAAATGACGTGTTAAGCATAGCTAAGACTATAAGAAATGAGGGCAAGAAATTAGTTGTTTATCCAGCCTCGTGCGTAGCGTGTGGTTATGTTTTTCGTCAAAAGAAAAGTGACTTAAAAATTCCTTCTAAATGTCCAAAATGCCGCGAACAGAGAATTGACTGGCCATCAATCCAGATTGTTTGATTAATTTTAGAAATAGTTAGAAAATTTACCTTTTAAAAAGAAATTTTTTTTTAATAAATTCGAAATCGATGCATAAAATCTTTTAATATGATAAGATAATTTTTTAACTATTAAATTCAATTAATAAAAATTTGAGAGTGTGAAAAACTGAACGTTATAAATATTATAGGAATTGACGAGAATTACGCAAAATTATTGAAAAAAGAAGGTATTTCTACGACGGACCAATTATTACCACTAACGGCATACGAAATTAAAAAGCTTGCCAAAAATACTGGAATCCCTGCTAAAGAATTAGACACTTGGCAAGAACACGCCGATTTAATGAGAATAGAAGGTATAAGTCCCGAGTATGCGTATGCTCTAAACGAGGCAGGAATTGATTCTGTAAAGGAATTAGCTCAGAGAAATATAAAAAATACTTTAGATCGAATAAAAGAGTTAGATAAAGCTAAAAAGGACATTATTGGAAAAATGCCAATCCAAGCAAACATTAAGGAATGGATTGATCAAGCTAAAAAAATGGAAGGAAAGGAAACAACGCCTAAAAAGAAAGCTCCTGCAAAAAAAGCACCAAAAAAAAAACCGGTTAAAAAAAGTCCATCAAAAGAACCTGAGGGTGATTATGGTTCGGATTATTGGAATAACAAATATCCAAAAGCACCTATTATATATACAGGGAGGGCTCTAAGAGGAGAGGATTATTATAAACAGATTGATGCTGATGTTAAATCATTTATTAAAAACAATGACGCGATTCTTTATCACGTAATTGATCAAGCACAATTGAGAAAAGACACTTTTAATGAAACCGCGTTAACGATACAGGATTTTGTGAATGGTTTTTTTAAGTATAAATTTGACGAGGAAACTTCTGACTGTCCTGAATTTTGGCAATTCCCTTTTGAATCAATTCAGTCTGGAATCGGCGATTGCGAAGATGGAGCGATCCTAACCGCTAGCTTGTTAATCAATGCCGGAATTCCCTCGTGGAGAGTAAAAGTTGCAGGAGGTGGAGTTCTAACCGATCCTGTGTTTGCACCGTCAAATACGGAATTGGGGGGTCATGCCTGGTGTATTTATTTAGCAGATAGACCTGATTCTAAACGTGGATTAGAATGGGTAATTTTAGATTGGTGTTATGCACAGGACCCAGATGTACCAATAGAGGAGAAACCACTAGCAAAAGATGGAGGCCAACAGGGAGGCTATAAGGAAACCTGGTTCACATTCAACGACGAGTATAGTTGGGCTTTGGATTTAACTCAAATTCCAACGGGAAGAATAAGCAATAACCGAACAACCAAGAAAGACGAAGTTCTAATAAAAATGGATGATTTGATGAGGAACTTTGCAAAGGAGCAAATGGTAAAAGTATTCGAAAAATATGGGCTTAAAATAGAATAAAATTATTTTCTTTTTTTTTAATTTTCTTATCAAGAATTACGATTAATAGGGGCTAAATTATCGTATTTAAAGCTGTCTTATACTCTTTATTTTAACAATTTAAAGTTTTTTTCAATAAGTAATGAAAATCAAGAGTAAATTATAAATAAGAAAATAGTTATCATAATCACACTATAGATGGGTGAATTAGAAATTACAGATTTTTTTTCTTTAGGATTATCCATAGAATATTTAATAATTACTCATAGAGAAAGTCAAGGAATTATATATATTAAGCCAG
>JBHLLE010000064.1:0-10204 GCA_048885945.1 Candidatus Hermodarchaeota archaeon
AGCCAAATGAAGAGTGGAAAATAGGTTATATTCTATAATCTTCAATTCCGAGAGTAGAAATTCTAAATAATACTTTTCTTTCTGGCAAGTTATGGGAATTCACGAGTTGAACAAAATTTTCTTCCGTTTTAATACTCAGATATAAATATTCTGAGAAATAGTGGTTCAGATACGGATTTCCGACGGGTAATTCATGAATAATCGCAGTCTCAACAAAATTAGGGTAGATTTGGCCGGTGGCTACAATAATTAAATTGTAATTTTCTAAAAGGTCTTCAATTTTATCTAAAATTTTTATAAAAGTTTTTTTAATCTTGGAATAAGATACTTCTTTTTTTCCTTGTTCTAACCTATAGAAATTATTAATAGAATCAATTATTATTAAAGTATTCTCATCAGCATTAAGATTGTTGGGTAGTTCAGTTAATTTTAATAGTAACGCATTATTACTCATAATTTTTGAGACTTTTATAGTTTTTAAAACATTTCTAAAATCAATTTTTTGACCAGTAGCCATTTGTTCTATTCTTTCTGGTCTAAAAGTATTCTCTGTATCAAAATAATATACTTTCTTTATTTTTTCAATAATTGATGCTTGAATGCTTAACTGGTGACATATCTGCGTTTTTCCAGTTCTATTTGCGCCGAAGATTAAGTATTTCTTATTAATAGAGAAACCTCCATCTAATACACCATCAAAATTTTTAGAATTTAATGGTAATTTAAAAATGGATTTTTTACTAGTTTTTATTTGATTAGTAATTACCTTTTTCTCAAGGTATTGATTTTTATCAATTTTTAAAAAGTTAATCAATTCCATATTTATATCTAAGAGTATATATTTTTCAAGTATTTAAAGATTTAAATTAATGAATGGTTGATTTTTAAAATTAATAAAATTCTAGATAAAACCGAAAAGTTAATTTTCAAAATTATATTGAATAAATATTATAAAAGTAAGAATTGAATTTTTTTTTTATATCATAATAACATTTTCTAAAAATCAAAATGGCTAAAAAAAAGAAAGAAGTATGTCCATATTGCGGCAAATCCTTTGCATATTTAAGTAGGCACAAGTGCAAAATAAAAGAGAGAGTAGAGGGGGTCGTGGATGAGAAATCAGAAGTTGAAAGACGATTAGAGAGGATAGAAGAGACTAAGAAAGACCTTAGTCGTAATTTAAAAAAAGACGAAAAAACAGTTCTTAATTTGATTAATCGCAAAAAAGAATTATATTTTGAAGAGCTACTAGAACTAACCAGTAAAAAAAGAACTGATTTAGAAGAGATTTTAGACATTCTTTCCTTACAATCTAAAATTAAAATTACTAGAGAATTAATTGACAGTTCTTGGACAAAAAGAATAAGCTCAATTGATTATTACGAAGATCTTAAAGTTAAAGAAGTAAAAATAGATAAAAAGAAAAAAGATTTTATTTGGGATATCTTCGGATTTCAACCCTGTTTTATTTGCCCATATGCTATTGATAAATGTAATGAAACTAATGCAGACCAACTGAATCCACATCATTGTCCTTGGTTGACAGAATGGATAGAAGTTTCATTAAAAGGAGGGCAATATCACATTAATTTTGACGATATTGAAGATACTTTCCAAGAATAATCTTATCCCTTTTTCTTACTTGCTATAAGATAAATTTCATTACTTTGTTTTTTGGACGCTTTAGGTTTATATGCTTTTACAAAAAAAAATTCATTTTTCATATCTCTAATAAATTTGTTGAAATCTGCACCTTGAAAGACCTTAATAACTAGTGACCCTTTAAATTTTAAATTTTCTCTAACAATTTCTAAAATTTTGTAGCATAATTTAATCTGTCTTAATTGGTCAGTAAAGCTATTTCCAGTTTTATTTATGGACACATCAGATAAAATAAGATCTAGCTTATCTTGAAAATATCTTTTGATTTCGCTAAAGATTTCCGCAGATGTAATATTCATCCTTAATAACTTAACTTCCTCAATTTGAGAGATTTTTTTTATATCCACACCCATAATTTTAAAATGATCTCTATGGTAATATTGATCACGATATTTTTCTACATTTTCTTCAGCGTATTTTTTAGCTACTTGTAGCCACGAACCGGGAGCACTTCCAAGATCTAAGATGTAAAAAGCTCTTTTGAAAATGTTAAATCTTTTTTGAATTTCTAACAATTTATAAGCAGATCTCGCTCTATACCCGTGTTGTTTCGCTTGCCTATAATGGGGATCCTTTCTGTGCATAGTCGGATTTTTAGACAGTATATTTCACGATTTCTTAATTTTTAATTTCTAATAAACAAGTTTCAAGAGATTTTATATCCATATTCGTTTTAACAGATAAGAAATCAAAGTGAGTTCTTGAAACTTTATATCCTTTTTCTTTTATTACTCGAAGAATTTCATCTATTTTTGGTACATAAGGAAGTTTCAATCTTTGGCATAGTTTATGAATATTATAATAAGAAATAGGCATATCTATTTCATCTTTTACTAATCTCAAAAGTTTATGGATTTTTTTTTTATTACGATAGTTAAATTGTTCGTTTAATTCACTTAATTTAGCAACGAAATTCTCATCGTGCAGATTATCAACCCATAAAGGTCCTGTAAAATCCATTTTTCCGATCCCTCTACATATTGGGCATTGTTTTGGGAGTTGGATTGGTTCGTTTTTAAATGATGAGCGAAAATCACATTTTTTGCAATAGATAACATAACCATAATTTTTGAAAGATTCCGAAATTCTTTTTTTATTTTTAAAAGTTAAGCAGAAAACTCTTATGAAATGATTAGTATAAAAAGTAAGAAGAGGTAAAATTCCTAAATTATTTACATTTGCAATTCTAGAAATGAAATAAATTAGAATTCTTGCTCCGATTTCTTTGCTGTAATAGCTATGGATGGATTTAGACATATATTTTCGAAAACAAGCGTCCGGTCGTACTCCGAATAGAACTGCTGTATCTGTGGCTGTAATACACATTAAGCCATTTTCCTTTTGTATTGATTTAAAGGCTGAATCGAGATAAATGTTTGGCGTTCCAAAGGGATCTATAGAAATAACGTTAGGTCTTTTCTGTTTTGAATTCGAAGATATATAATTTAATTGCGCAAGTTTTGTAAATAAATAATTAGCATCTTTCTTTGAGATCTCAATGGGAAAAGAATCACCGTTCAGATTATTTAAAATAAGGTTTTTACGAATTAATTCAATCGCAATAGGATTAATATCATTAATACATAGTTTTTCTATGTTTTTACATTCTTTTAGCATTCTAATTGAGCTAATTCCCGATGCCGCCATAGAATCAACGATAACAAGACCATCTTGGTTTATTAACTCATTATAGGCTAAAACTGATAAATTAGTGATATCACGATTAATTTCCATCTTTTTATTATAGAAGACATTCATAGATTTTGATGGAATCGAATCTTTATCAGTTGAATAAATGTAGATTTCTACTAAACCTTCTTTAATTTTTATTAAGTTTTCGTTTTCCAATAATCTATCTCACAATTTAGTTAAAATCCTATTTTTTAATAAACCAATTAACTGCATTTTTACTTCCAATTAGTCCTCCACAGGTTGTTGAATGAATTTCTTTTATATTATTTTTTTTTAATGGTTCAACATCCTCAATTCTTCTGATTTTGTCTTCATCATCAATAATAAGAAACTCTCCTCCTAAACATTTTGCGATAAAGGCTAAAGGAAGCCATTCGTAATAAAGGCGGATCTTTGCTTTTTCCTTTTGTAAGAAATAAGCATAAACTCCACCATAATTAATAATAGCGTGAAAATCACCGACGAAACTACCGCTATATCTGTCTTTAAAATTATTTTTTATCAAGGTCTGTTCGTATAATTTACATTTTTCAGACCAGAGATTTGAATCTCCGCCTAAACATCTTATTCCCCCTTTATCTAGGTTTGGCATTGATTTAATTTCGTGAAAAACGTAGTTGTAAAACGTCATACTATATGAAGAGGTGTCAAGTATAAATTCAACCACTTTTCCATTGATAGCTAAAATCATATTCGTAAAAATGCCATAAAGCACGTAAAATGAACATAATATTTGACCTTCTTCGTTATAAATTCCCACTATTGTTCCAACAGTCCTATTAACTGCAACATTTGACGAACCATCGACGGGATCAGTAGTAATACCAAACTTACCTCTACTTAATACGGGTTCAGCCTCTTCTGAGGCGATAAAAGCGTAATCTGTTTCTCTATCTTGGATTGCTTTAAGAATTATAGAATGAGTTAAAACATCTTCATGAATTTGTTCTTCATCGTATAGATTTATAGTTCTTGTAGGCTCTTTTATATCCATCCTATATTGAAGTTCGTGAGAGGTTATTCCTCTTTCAAGTAATCCTCTGATAGGAATTGTAGCCTCAGCTATAGTTTCAATTAAGTTAATCAAATCTCCTTTGTTAGGAAAGTAAGGTGGCAAATTTTTCTCTAACCATTTAGAAAGTTTAACTTTCTCACTTCTTTCGCTCATTTTACACAATTATTTTTTAATTAGCAATTTAAAGTATTGAACGATTATACATAACAATTTATATCTTAAAGGTTTTTTTTTAAAAATTTAGATTCCAATTAAAAATTTATAAATAACTACTATATAGAATATATTCTCAATATATTTTATATATAGAAACCTTATATTAGGTAATTTTATTATATAGTCACAGAGAAAGACAATAAAAGGTGAAATTCGTTGGTAGTAAAGCAATTTATAAAAATTAAAATATTGTTAAAACAAAACTGGGTGGCTTTTTCCATCGTTATTCTTTGGTTTCTCGTAAATTTCCTCTATTTTTCCACAATAACCAAGAACATTGCCGAAGGAGGTTTAATTATCTTTTTTTTCCTCCCACACAATAGCCTATATGGGAACTTCTACGCAGCATTTACAGAGTTCATTATCTTCGGATTAATTTTTAGTTTAATTACGGTGGAATTATTCCGAAAATATAATCCTTGTATTGCGGCGAGAGAAGTTGCAAAAAAATATTCTGATCACGCAGTAATTATTGGATATACGCACATAGGCAAAAGAATTGCAAATTATTTAAAAGAAAAACAGATACAATACGTTATAATAGAAAACGATTACGATTTAGTAGAAGATCTCGTAGTGAAAGAAAATGCGGTGGTAAACGATACTCCCTTAAATATTGAAGCGTTAAAAGATGCGGGAATTGAAAGAGCAAAAGTTGTATACGTGACTTCAAACGATTTTGAAATTCAAGTAGTGGTAAATCATAACGTAAGGAGGTTAAATCCTCGTTGTAAATTAGTAGCCAGAATATTTGAAGACGATGTAGCAGAATCAATTTCAAAAACATACAATGCAGAGATTATATCAACATCAAAATACGCGTCAGATATAATTCTTGAAAAAATATTAAGAGCTAATTATAAAAATGTACTTTTAATCGGTCTAAATCACATATCGTTAAGATTAATTAAAAAACTTAAGCTGAAAAATTACGTAAAATTTCAACTAATCGAAGAAAACGAGGATTTAATAAGCGACTATATAGACGATTCAAATTACATTATTCCAGGAGATCCCAAGGATTTAACAACGCTACAAAAAGCAGGTATAAAAGAGGTTCAATGTATTATAAATACGATTCCTGATGTAAAAGATTCGTTTTTAATAACGAAACGAATTAGAGAGTTAAATCGCAATTGCAAAATCATTTCTAGATTCTTCTTAGATAGCGTTGCGGAAATTTTAGAAAAACCACCCTTTAGATCTGAAGTAATTAGTTCTTCGCACCATACTTTAGAGATGATGATTGAAAAAGGAATGTTTAATTTTTAAATAAAAAATACTAATATTTTTAATTAATATTATTATTCAAATCCATTTGAAGTCATATTTGAAGTGAATTCAACTATTTCTTTTCCTTGATGTTTAGTTAAAATGAATTTTCTCTGGTTTAATTTCTCTGTTCTAATCAGTTTTATAGAGTGAGTAAGCCAATAATCCATAACTTTGCCACCTCCTTGCACTTCGTTTATATGATTTTCAAATAATTTTCTTGAAACATCGTTAACGATTAAAATTTCAACCTTATATTTATAGTTTAAATAAAATAGACTTGCTAAAATCTGATTTAATTGATAATTAAGATTAAAATTTTTTTCTTTATTATCTTTATTCAATTCTAATCTATATAAATCTGTAATTGAATCAAGAGCAATTAATCCAATAGAATTGAGTTTTTTAGATGAGTTTTTTAACAATAGAAATTCAAAATTTAAGATTATTTTGTGTAAGTCTAAAAAATTTAGAATATTTACGAATTTTAATTTATCTAAGATATTTAATTGTTTATTTTGAAGTAGACTTCCAACCTTTTCAAAGGGAAAATTCGGTTTACTATAAAGAAATATAACATTGGTTAAATTTGCTTCAGCTATTGCAATTTGCAACGCTAGAGTGGTTTTTCCAACTCCGAAATCTCCCCAAATAGATAAGATCCCCTTGAAAGGTCTTGAGGTGCTTAAATTTTTATTTAATTCAATGGTTGGAAATAACATTATTAAAAATTTTTAATTTTATCGTTAATTAATAACAATAATTTGAGAAATAAAATATTTATATTATCTCAGGATTTAAGTTTTTTTTACAAGTTAAATAAAGAATTACTCAGACTTAACGTTCAATTTGAAATTTTAAACGTTAATAGTAAGATACCTACTATTCCTTGTATTATTCTAACTACATCAGAAGAAATGGTGAATTTTAGAAGTGGAAATAAAGTTATATTTCTTCCCTATTCTAAAAACGATAATTTTGAAGAATATTTACTGAAAGTTGTTGCAGGATATAGAATAGGCTATAAAGATTATTATTCAGATTTGCTTTTTTCAATTGATCCGGGCGAAAAATCGGGGCTTATGGTTTTTTTAGACGGTTACTATTTAATTTCTCACTGCTGTTATAAAAAGAGTGATTTATTATATAAAATAACGCGTTATGTTTTCTATTTTCAAAAAGATAATCCAGAATTGATTAACCTATCGTTCAAATTTGGCAGAGGTATCTTAAAAATGGTTCAAGATTTAGTTAAAGACGTTTTTAACTTATTTCCTGATCGAAAGAACATGTCCGTTCTATTAATCGACGAGTATAAATCCTCTCAAATTAAAATCAATAATAAAGATAAAGAAAGAAGAATTACTAAAGACGAAGTTGCAGCATTAATATTAGCCTTAAAGAATGGAGTTGAAGTTAATTTAAGCAATTATAGCATAATTTTTAATCAGATTAAATCGAAAAAATTCAAAAAGGAAGATTTAAAATTTGATATTATTAAAAATACACAAGCTGAACCACAATTTCTAAGCGAAGTGGCTGAGAAAATATTAAGTGGAGAGCTTTCACTTAAAGAATCAATAAATAGAATCAATGAGAAATTGCTAAATGTTCAAAAAATTTAAGAATTTACTAATAAATAGTGAACCAGGAAGAAGAAATAATACTTTTACTTTTTTAGTTATATCTTTAGAATTTATTTGAGATTATCAAAGATCACCTATAACTCAATAAGATCGCACTTTATTTTTAGGGGAGTACCATTATTCTCTAATTGGACGTATTTCCTAAATACTTCATTTAATAATTTTATGTAGTTCCCACTTTTACCAACTGCAATACCTCTATCTTTATAAAATAGGAATAGAACATTAATTACTTTCTCACCATCTTCATTAATAGTTAATGTAATATCGTGAATATAGGTATCTGGAAAAAAACTAAATAGCAACTTTATTAAAGTGCTCTCAGATCTAATAATTAATATTTTTTTATTTGATAATTGAGTTCTTATTGATTTTGCAAATCTTCTCGCTTTAAAGTAGTGTTCATTATTGATGAAAAAGAAAATAAAAGGATCGCGATAAATTATATTTTCGGGAATGATTTTAGTTTTCTTATAAAAATAGTAATGAAATCTAATTTCATCGTTATTATATCTTTTTTTCATTTTTATTTTTTGAGTAAAAAAGGAGTTAGTTTCTAAGGAGCTAATCATATAATACTATTTTTAGTCTAAATAATTTAAACTCCTATTTATTTCAATATTTATCAAAATCTTAATTAAATCATACACAATTTTTCTGAAATTTCACATTGATTATAAGATATTTTATAAAATGCTATTATAAACGAATAAAAAATCATAAATATGAAAAAAATGAGATAAATTATTAACAAATTATTTCTCTGATAATGAAAATTCCAAGATATTTAGTCGTGTTTGAGAATTGAGAAGATACAAAAGTATTGACATTATTCGCGGTTTCTGCATGATTATAATGGTCTGTGGTCATTTAATCGATTGGTGGTTAACTGAAGAAGATTACTGGTTGTTTTTATTATTATGGTCTATTTTTGCTGCTATAGGAGCGGGAGGATTTTTATTTATTTCTGGAACGGTTACAGCATTATCCTATAAAAATAGAATTTTACAAGAAAAAGATTCAAATAACGAAAAAATGGATTTTATGAGGAACACTTACATTTTTAGAGCTCTACTTTTACTGGCTATCGCATTCATTTACAATACTATAATAGCAATTGCTATTAACGATCTTACATGGATTTGGGCTTGGTTTGTTTTGCAAACCATTGGTTTTGCTCTTTTAATGGCCTGGCCTTTCTTAAAATCTTCAAAACTATTTAGAATTCTCTTTGCAATTATTATTTTAATTGCAAATTATATTTTACTAGATTTATTGTTGCCTTATAAAGGACAAGTTAATTTATATGGAATTTTATTTCATATTTTATACAATCCAGTAATATTATATCCAATATTACCTTTTTTCTCAATATTTCTTTTTGGAACTGTTGTAGGTGACATTCTTTTTGAAATCAACCAAATTGAGGATCAAAACGCAAGAAATCTTATTCTCAAACAAAAATTTATTCGACCTCTTTTTTTAGTAGGAGTGCTAATAACTATCTTTAGTATCTTTTTTTATTTTCCCAGTTTTTTCCAATATCCCTCATTTTCAGCTATGGTATATGCTTTAGGAATCAATCTTATTATAATTTCATTGCTAATTGGAATTGAGGAATTTAAAGGATTTAAATTAGAGAAAATTTATACATTCTTCTTTTATTACTCCTATTATTCGTTCACAATTTTCTTAGCTCATAATCCATTATATTTTCTCTTTAATCGACAGCTAAACATTTTTACAATATGGGTAGCAGTAATTATTTCAATGGTTTTCATAACTCTTTTGCTAAATTTAGTTTATAAAAAACTAGGTCCAAAAGCGTCTTTAAAAGTTGGAATAAGTGTACTAAGTTATATTTTAGCAACAAAAATAGAACATAAAAAATTAAAAAAAAAAGAAAAAAATTCAAATTGTTAACATCACGAAATTTTTTTTTAGAAAACCAAAAATCCGACGAAATATGTAAGAACTAGAATAGTTTAAAAAACATTAACTAATTATTAGAAAAAAAATTTTAATTTTTAACACTTTTATCAAATTTTTTATCACATAATTTAAATAATACGAATTAGTTAGTAAAGAAACAAAAAATGGATTATTTGAGTACCGTAGATAAATAAAACAATGAAAATACAAAATAATAAATATAATAAAGTGGAAATCTTACTATAGAAGAATAAATAGTACTCTTTTGATCTCTATTATGTATATATAAAAAAACACATTGATAAGGGGATTAATTTGAAAAGCGATGGTAGATTCGTTTCTCTTGATATGATTCGTGGATTTGCAGTTATGGGAATGGTTTTCGGACATATTCTTAATTGGTGGCTTATTCCAGAAGATTATTGGTTGTATTTATTTATGTATTATTTGCTTGGACCAGTGGCTGCGAGTGGTTTCCTATTCATCTCAGGGTTAAGTGCTATTTTTGCTTATAAAAAAAGCACGATAATGACAAGTGATAACGATAATTTTGACATGAAAATGGTAAGAAACGTGTACATATTTCGAGCGTTATTATTGCTTTTAATCGCTTTTCTCTATAATCTCGCAATTGCTATAGTAATTAACGATCTTACTTGGATTTGGGCTTGGTTTGTGTTGCAGACTATTGGCTTTACCCTTTTAATGGCATGGCCCCTTTTAAAAACCTCCAAATCGTTTAGAGTTTTATTTGGAACCGCAATTTTAA
>JBHLLE010000065.1:0-10048 GCA_048885945.1 Candidatus Hermodarchaeota archaeon
CTTTATTTTAAAAAAAATTATTAAATTACATAATTTTTTAAAATTTTTTCTTTTCATTTTTATCAAAAAATAATTTCAATTAAAAAATACTATCAAATTCTCAGAAATCTACGATTTCTTTTAATCATATTGTTAATAGACACGAGTTTAAGAGAAATTTTTCCTTTATATTTGGGAATTAAATTTAAATTATTGTCTGACTATATAAATATTTAATCTATAAATTTTAATAAAAATTTAAAGAAAATCTAATAACAACTACCAAAAAAAATAAAATCAAGTTGATTTTTTATGCAAAAAAAGCAAAAAAGAAAACTTGTAATACTAATTTCGCTCATTGCCATTCCAACGGTATTGTTTCTTGGGCTTATGCCTACAGAAGCTAAAGCAAATGGAATTGGCAGCTATGTTCCCGAAGAAAGTCCCTATAACAATTGGCATTGGAACGTTACAGTAAATGATAAGTTAATTTATGAAATTGAGTTAACGGCTGAAAGTTCAGGTGGACAGGGGATGTCCGCTAAATCAATGGTAATATATAATATAACAGGCTTTCAAAATGTTACTATGGACTACATGGGAGACGGGCAAGAAATGTCAGTAGTAAACGCGAGTATGTTATACGGAGACGAAAATGGGGATCTTCAAGTTTTTAGCGGCGAACAACCTATAGCGATGTTTGGTTATAACGAATCTCACCCTATTTCTGAAAAATACGGTCTTGCTGGAGGTACTTTCGTTCCAGTTTTGCTTCCTTTAAACGACACTACCGTAGAAGCTGATGTAATGGTAGACATTTTAAATGAGACTTATATTAATCCTGCTTACGAGCGAGGAGATAGTTATACCAAAATAGACCAAAAAGATTATGAGATTAGTCAAAACGATAACAAAATATGGTTTAAAAATTCTACAGACGGGTATTTTATGAACCTTACTTATTACGATAACGGCACATTAAAAGAAGCGTCTATGGACTTTGCTTTTCTCGGTGAAGATGACGAAATTATTAACTTAGAGCTTTACATGTATAGAGTTTTTGATTATAATGTCACTGACGAAATTGAATGGGGAGTTAAACCGGGAGAGAGCTATTATTTCGGTTACGCGGGAGAGGGAGAGTTTAACGAGACGAGGGTAGATATTGTGGGATTTAATAACACAATTGTTGAGATTCAAATTATGGAAGGATATGTGCCCACTGTATTTCAAGAGGTTATTGCCAATGTGTCCATTTTTGACTTGAATAATTTTATATACGAGCAAATCGAGGAAAATGAAACGATAGGATTAGCTAACAACTTCTATCCGTTTAATTTAATATCTAGTGGCGATGACGGAGGCGAAATGCCGAATTTTATTGTTCCTAACAATACAAGACAAGAAGATTTTGAATACTTTTTTAACAACGACACCGCCCCGTTCTACAGGTTTGACGAAATAACTTATTCCAAAGACGGGGATTTGGTTTCTATTGAATTCACTAGAGACGATAAGATGCTTCACGGTCAATATATATTTGACAATAAGACGGGAATAGTAGAGTTATTTACACAAGAAGGATATGTTGAGCAAGACGAGCGAGAGGAATTCGTATTTTTTAGAAAAAACAGTACGACTATTAGCGACGCAACTGGACAGTTTGACCTTTATTCGAGGTTAGTAGATTATGTTGATGTGAATGTGGAAATTTCGTATGAAATTCCGGGCAGCACAGATCTTCGTTGGGCGATACTACCCACTTCTCCGTTAGCTAACATATCCATTCCTTACGAAGTCCCTGACATGCCCTTGTATATTGATGTGTATCCCGAAGATTTTACGGGAATAAATCCTTTTACCTCCAATATGACCATTACTTACGATCCAGCTAAATTAGGGGAAATAGACGAGCACATGTTAAATTTTTATTTCTTAAACTTTTCAAATGGAAAACCTGAATGGGTTGTACACACTAACGTTACTTTTAATTATGTTTCTCACACTATTTTTGCTAATCTTACTGAGACGCTTTACTATGCCGTAGGAACTAACATGACCTCTCTAGTGGAATGGTCTGTAGGTGTTGGCGATGATATCTATATAGCAGAAGGGGGTCTCATAGGTCGAGTAACAATTGATGTGATTAATGTAACCGAACTTGATTTGAGTGCTATGAGTGAGGGCGGACCTCCTATATTAGTAGGACAACCAACTGTGCAACAATTTGAAACTCTGTTCGGCGAACTGTGGGCATGGAACGAGAGCTCACAAAATTGGGAGTACCAACAATATTTCAAGATTGGTGGAGCAAATAATTACTTACCTATAATGTTTGATACAGGTTTTCCATTGTATTTACCGATAAACACGACGGGATACGACCTTAAACCCCTTTTTGATCTGTTCCCTTGTTTTGACGAGAGAACTTACGGGACCAATTTTCTCCATCTGAGAAATTCAACCTACGATGTTAACACTCGATTTAACTTTACATCTTCCACGGGTCAAATCCTCTATGTTTCTATGTATATGTATGATGTGGATTGGGACGATTGGGATTTACAAGGAGCGTATTACGGAATAAACTCAACTACTTTATCAGTAGGTCTTACAGAAGATTATCCTCTTATCTTTGATATAGGAACTAAATGGAAAGTGAGCGTAAATATTACAACAACTACATCTACGGATCTTTTCTGGGCATTATTGCAATACAATCCTATACCTCCAATACCACTAGATTACGCTCTTCCCGACGAAGTCGGTCTTTACTTTGATCTTAACGCGGATAGTGTTGATGATATTGTTTGGGCTAATTTTACCTTAGATTATAGTAATGTAGATTTAGCGGGAAACGGAGTCGATCCCAACGATATCGTTGTCTATATGTTTGATACCGAAGGCGAAGAATGGGTACTTTATACTGACGCTGTTATCATCAGAGAAACGGATAGGTTAATTATAATTATGCCGACGGGCAGCTCCCTATTTGCTCTTGGAACCTCCCCGCCTACTACTCTCCCTCCTTCTGGTGGTGGCGGCGGTGGCGGCGGCGGCGGTGGCGGCGGTAATAAATCCGCTGAGATTCCTGGATACGATCTTTTCTTATTACTGGGAGGAATTGCGCTATTTTCAATAGCCCTAATCTTTAAGCGGAAAAAATATTTAAAATAACTAAAATATAATATTTTTTTTTATTTCTCTTTCATTAATTTTATTTTAACAAAAAGATTGAAAGTTCTTGGACCAAAAGTTACAAGAACATAATAATTTTCTCGTCCACCAATTTCCAACTTTCTATTTAATACTGGCAACGTTAATTGTCTGCTCCCATAAGTAGAAGCTAGTTCATGGTCAAAATGGTTAAAATCTGCTCGATTTTCAAGCGCTCTAACCGTGTGCAAAAATTGAGAACTGTCTTTCGTTGAAATCTCAGCAAACATATAATGTAAATCTAAATAATTTCCATACTCGTGTTCATTCACTATAAGTGAAGTAGTAGTATGATATGATCTTATGAATAGTTCACCATTTTGCAAGTTAGGATATTTTTCTAACGCATTATCAAAGATATTTTTAATTAAATCTGTCAAAAAGATTAATTGGGTTACACTATAGCTTCTAAGCTTAATTTTATAGAAAACATTTACTTCACAGTCATTTTCAACGATTTTATTTTGGTCTATATTTAAAACAGTATTAAAAAGGTCATAATTTAGCTCTCTTTGGACGCTAAATGTTTTAATATTAAGTCTATTGACATTTCTTAATGCCCAGGTTCTCATAATACATATCTGAGAAAAAGATAAAAGTTCTGTAGCTTCCAAAAATCCTCTTACCATTTGAGATATTTCTAATGTCGGTGTAGCACTTCCAATTAAGATCCTATACCAACAATTTTGGATAAATCCTTTAATAGCGAAAATTTGGGTAAAACAATCGGTTGGAGTCATCCCTCCGAAAGTCCTTGGATCTATTTCTAACCATAGGTTATTAAAATATTTTACCAGCTGGTAATATAAGCTAAAATCTCCTGAAACATCTAATCCACTTACGATAAACGTATTTTCAGGATATTTAGAAAAAAATGATTGTAATTTATCTTTAGACGTAAGTTCTTTATTATTATTTGGAATTGTAAAATTTCCAACATCTATTTTAACAAAATAATCTTGTTCACTACAGTAAGATAAAATTTCTTTTAAAATAGAATTATTACTATCAGCCAAATTCAAATTTGTATATGAAGGATACAGAGCAATACCCGCAATTTTTATCTCTTTTTCAATCTGTTTTAAATTGGATAGAATCTCATTTTTGAGAGAAGAATCAGAGAGATCGTAAGACAATACTCCTCTAAATATTTTAGGATTCGCGTTTACAGCCATAATTACATCTGAATTTTCAATGCCATATTCTTTACCAAGGTCAATTGCTTGAACTAGACCAATCTCGATGTTAGAACAGTTCAATTCCACAATTTCATCATCAATTGTGATTTTCCTTTGGTAAAAAAGTGGATGACCATCCTTATTTTTTAAATTCAATAGATTCTTCAATTTTGGTGATTTTTCAATATCTTCAAAAATAGGCCAAATTAAGGAATCCACTTGACCATATAAAAAGGCATTAGCATATTTCTCACCGAAAATAGCACTGAAATCTGGCTGATATAACTTCTCAATCATATTTTAATATTATTAATATAGTTTTTGAATATTTTGAAATAATGATAATAGACACTTAAAATTTATAAGAAAAGATAAAGAAAGAAAAAAGGGGTAATAGCTTCAAACCTTTAATTATTGTAGCCAAATCAATTTATACGTCAATAAGAATTTGATTTGTTTGCTAATTTCTTTTAATAAATTGAGTTCTTCTTCGTGAAAAGCTTTTTCTTCGAGTGAATGAACGTCTATATTTAGATCGTGTCTATCTTTTATTTTAGTTTTATCAGATATTTTCCACGGGGTATCCTTAAAATTGTTTGTTTTATACTCTTTTCCTTCAAATTCAATTCGTACACAAATTTTATCAGGGAATTGACAAGCATTCGGAATTAAATCGATAATACCGATTAATATTTCGTCTATAGAGAGATTTGGATTGCTAACTAATTTTATTACTCCATACAGACAATCTAATTCTTTTACTCTTTCTTCTAAAGCTCTTTGAGAGTCAATAATCTTTTGCTCAGCTAATTTTTTATCAGTTATATCTCGAACTGTTTCTATAGCTCCAAGTACTTCTCCATTAGAATTATACAAAGCTCTTGCTTTTGCCCATAAATAAGACCCATTTTTCTTCAAATGGGGTACGAACACTTCTGAGGTTAGAGTACCATTACGTCTATTGAACGAAGAGTATTTTTTTTCTGTTTCTTCGTGACTCTGGAGAGCTAGATCGATTAATATTGGTCTGCGTTCACCATAAAAAGGAAGAGAATATTCGTAATTACTTTTACCTAAAATATCTTTTGCTTCTATTCCCGTTAATTCTTCCATTGCGTGATTCCAAGCGAGAGTTTTACCATTTTTATTAATAATGAATGTCGCATCAGGCAGAAAATCTAATATTTCGATTAATGGATATTCTATATCTTTATTTTCTTCAATTAAATGTTTAATAATGTCTTTCATTGTTCCAACTCCCAATAATTTCCATAGTTTTTTTAAAATAAATAGTATATAATTAACTCAAAATGAAGACAGTTACTTAAGATTAATTCTAAATACTATTAAAAATTTATAAAAATCAGTTTTTTTGACAAATAAGTACAATAATGGTTTGCTATTCGGCGTTAAATCGCTATATATTGCGATTATTAGAAAAAGAAGATAAAAAGTCCAAAAATAATACAACATTAAAATATTAAAATGTATAGTCTAAATTTAGAAGAAGGTAAGTTTCCAATAATCTTAAAACCTAACTTAGGACAACCAATATTAATTAATTTAAGAGATTTTGAAGATAAGACCGGGAAAGAAAAAAACAATGTGGTTTTTGAAGCTATAATTATAGCAATCCCGAACCAAACTATTGAAGAGATTTCGAATTACTTTCATTTGAATATTTTTATACAACCAATTTTAAATGAGGAAGGACCTTTTTTAAAAAGAAGAGGGGAGAAATATCCATTAATCATCCATGAAATTAAAAGAATAGAAGAATTCGAATATAAAAATCAAGGAATTTTGGAAGAAGATCAATGTATTTTATGGGATATTCAAAAATCACTTCTTAAAATAGATGATATTTTCGGGGAAAGAACTTCCCTTTATAAAGTTAAATTTCAGATAAATAAAATAAAATCAATTATCGAGATTTTAAATTCGATTGATAGACCCTTTTTATTATTCGATATAGTTCATTATTTACCAAATCGAAATGAAAATAAAATCAATTTTCACGCTATTGCTATATTTAAGAAAGATTGGTCGAATTTTAAATTCATTCACGCTACAGATTTGCATATTGCTAGAAGGAATGATTTCATTTCAAAATTTCTGAAAGATAAAGCACAATATAAGATTGATCAATATAAAAACCACAGTAGAAAACTTGAAAAAGTAGATAAATTTATTTTAACGAGAGATTTCGAATATGATAAAGAAATTCAAGAGAATAGGTTAGAAGAATTACGATATGCTAAATATAATTTCAACTACAACTTAAGATTATTAATTGAGTTCATTAACGAGCAAGTTAAAAAAAAAAATTTAGATTTTGTCGTTATTGGAGGTGATTTAATTGATTACGTACGAATTGCGAGAGGTAATAATCAATATGAAAACAATTTTCATGTATTTTTTGAAATTTTATTAGGTATGAATAGAGGATTAGATAAACCTCCTTATTTTAAAAAAAAAGAATTCATCAACGAAAAAGAGATAATAGCTCCCATATTTACTTTAGTTGGAAATCACGATTATCGATATGCGCATTATAGTTTGAAGGCGATTTCTGTTCGCAAGATTTTTGGTTTAACTAAGAAAGATGTTAAAGGATATCACGATCTTAAGACTTTTAATCTTTTAACTTTCCTAAAATCAAAAAATAAATATTTAAAAGACTATTTTCGATATTTTAATCCTAATTTAAATTATAAATTAAGAGTTGGAAAAGAATACGATTTTATCTTCCTTGATACTGGTCAAGATTCAAAAGCGGATTTACATGACTTATTGAAAGGAGGCCCAAGCACAAAAGGACTAAAAGGATATCAAATTGACTTGTTAAGAGCATACATACAATCAGCTCGTAATAATAAAATCATTATAATAATGCACACTCCCCCATTATCGCCGAATCTAAGTCCACTTCAGTTGCGTAAATTTAGAAAAGAATTCAATTTAATCCGTAAAATTGAGTGGTCTGATTTCTACGAACACAATTTAATAAATCATTTAGGTAGAGATGGTCAATTAGATAGACTTCTCAATCTAAAATATCAAACTATTATGTATAATTGGCCTACTTTTTTAAGAATTTGTACAGGAAACGATAAAATCATCAATAGAAAAGTAGATCTTATCTTTTGTGGGCATACTCATACTCTTAAAGAATTTAGATTAAAGGAAGCAAGGGAACCGAGTTCTATTAGTATGGGATTATATTTTACTAAAATACCTATAAAAGTTCCCTGTGAAGTGTATAGTTCCCGATATAGAGATGTTTTTAAAACCTTTAAAGATCCTATAGAGCTTAAAAGCTGGTTTGACGCGAATAAACCTTTTATATTTCAAACTCAGGCGATTGGTCCATTATCCTTTAAGGATAAATTCAAACCCCCTGGTTTTAGATATATAACGATAAAAAATGATCAAATAACACGAATAAAAGTCTATTCTTTATATCTAAAAAATTTAAATTAAAATGGTGGAATTAATTTTTTTCCATCATTCTTATAGCTTGATCGTATTGAGTGTCTGGCATCGGACCAAAATGTTCTACTTTTAATGCTCCAACTGCGTTTGCAAATTGAGCTGTTTTCACTAGATCCCACCCTGACAAATATCCAACTATAAACGCGCCTCCAAAAGAATCACCAGCACCTGTTGGATCTATTTCTTTAACCTTAAATCCAGATATTTTAATACCATCTATATTTTCTTTGGTATAAATAGTACATCCTTCTTTTCCTTGTTTTAAAACTACAATTTCGGGACCCATGGTTAACAATTTTTGGCAAGCTTCTTTTTCTCCTTTAATTTCTGCTAACATTTCTGCTTCTTCTCCGCTTGGAAGCAAAATTTTAGTTGAATTTAAAACCGGTTTACAAATTTTCAAAATTGTTTCAGTTTCTAGCATTTCAGGTCTTAAATTTGGGTCAAAAGAGATTGTAACATTAGGATTTTTTTCTTTAGCAATCTTAAGTGCTTTATAACACGCTTCACGGGAATTTTCACTAATCGAGAGTCCGCTACCCATTATATGGAGCGATTTTACATCTGAGAAATAATGCCTATTGATATCTTCTGGAGAGGTTTCCCCCGCAGCTCCCGCAGCAAAGATGAATTTACGAGAACCGTCAGAGTTATACTGATTAAAAGCAATACCCGTCGTTTTACCATTCATAACTCGAATTTGAGATATATCGACGCTATCTTTTTTAAGTTTGTCTAAAATACTAAATCCAAATTCATCGTTTCCAATTACTCCTACGTATCCTGTGGATAATTTAAATGGTTTTGCCATTCTAGCCGCTGAATCAATGAAGATAGCAGGAGCTCCACTTGGAAAGGGACCTCTATAAAATGCCCCTATAGTACCATGAGAAGTGTCAATTTCAGTTCTCATGATCTCTACGAGTAATTCCCCTAAACAGATGATATCTGGACTCATATAGATAATAATTGTATATTTCAAAAAAATATATTTATTACCTTATTGATTTATTTTCTTAATTGGTATAAAAATAAATTAGAATTAGAATGTGATTAAGAATGGTAATTGAAACTAATGTAACTAAAATGTTAGGGATTAAACATCCTATAATTGCCGCTCCAATGGGTCCCTTTTATACCACAAAATTAACTGTTGCTGTCTCTGAAGCTGGAGGATTAGGCGTCTTAAGTCATACAAATTTGTTTGGAAAGAGCAGTGTGAAGGAATTAAAAAACAACATGGAATATGTGGTTGAACATACGGATAAACCCTTTGGTTTTAACGTTAGAACATCAAGATTACAGATTGACGCTCCAACCATATGTAGAACTATTCCCAAATTTATTAATAAAAATCCTAAATTAAAGGAACAATGCATGTATGCGATAACAAGTGCAGGAACTCCAAAAATGATGCAAAATAACGCATTTAAAAGGTTGAAAGAGAGTGGTTCGAATATTAAACACTTTCACGTTGCTCCTGCTTTGTGGCTCGCTGAAAAATGTGTTACAGCTGGTTGCGATGGGATGGTTATTACAGGATGGGAAGGAGGTGGACATCAATCGTACGAAAAAATTAGTACACTTGTGCTACTTCAGCAAGTAAGACAAAAATTTCCAGATGTACCTTTGGTTGCGTGTGGTGGCTTTGCCTCAGGTGAAGGACTTGCATCAGCTTTATCTATGGGTGCAGGGGCGATAGCCATGGGTTCGCGATTTATTGCTTCAAAAGAAAGCGAATTTCACGATGCTTATAAAAATATCGTCCCTTCTGCTAAAGCTCAAGATACAACCTATGTGACTGGAGTATTAGGTCCTATACGGTTATGGAAAAATAATTATTCTTTACACCACGGTGTGGTATCGTCTAAAGAAGAAAAATTAGCTGAAGAAGTTCATTTAACTGCTGAAAAAGCGTTAGAAGATCAAAAACATTACGAAATGACCTACGAAGGAAATATAGAAGATGGTGCTGTACTTTTAGGTCAAAGTATTGGTTTAATACACAGTATTGACAACGTATCTGAAATTATTAGCAAAATAATCAAGGATGCTGAAAAACGAATAAGTGAAACTGCAAATCTAGTTAAATAGACATTAAAATTATTTTCATATTTTCTTTTCCTTTAAATTACATCTTTTTTAAATTATTCTTTAATTGAATTCTTTAGTAAAAAATA
>JBHLLE010000066.1:0-9968 GCA_048885945.1 Candidatus Hermodarchaeota archaeon
ATAATTACAATCAATAGGAAAGAACTAGTTAGTTCTCAATAATTTGGAGGCATTTAAAGTGAATAAAAATAAATTTAAAAAGAAGAATATAAACGAATTTGAATTGTTATATAACGATAAAGAACTAATAGCTATACCAAATATGTGGGGAGGGAATTGTTTTGGATGTTCACCTAAAAATAAATACGGTTTACAAATGAAAGTATACTATTCTGAGGCAGGATGCGTTTCTCGTTTAGTTGTACCTGAAAATTATTGTGGTTTTGAAGGATTAGTCCATGGGGGAATAATTGCAACAATCCTAGACGAAATTGCTGCATGGACTTTAATATTACATTTAAATAGACTAGGGGTCACTCAAACCGTAAAGATTGATTATCTAAAACCAGTTTATATAAACCAAGGAATCATTGCAGAAGGTATGATTAAGGAACATAAGGATAATTTCGTTTCTACAAATGCTTTAATTAAAAATCAAAAAGGAGATATATTAGCGAATTGTGAGAGCAATTGGGTTTTACCAGAAATAAACACTATTGCAAAAATAACGAGAAAAGAGCCTAAAGTAATTGAAGAAATGCTTGAAACCGCCTTAATTCCAATAAAGCAATATAATAAAACTAAATCTAATAAATTAATTTAAAGGATTTTCTTTTAATTTTCTTCTTTTTTCAACTGTAGATTAGTTTATTCTGATCGATTAATGCTTAAAAAGACAATTCCCTTCATCAAGTAAAATAGAAAATACAAAATAAGGTAAATTATATTTTGAACATTTATAGAGAATTGCAGGAACATTTAGATAAAATGCCTGTGGGATTTCCTAAAACGGAATCTGGGGTGGAAATTAGCTTGTTAGAAAAACTATTTACACCAGAAGAAGCTCTTATTGCTACAAAATTAAAATTCTTTCCAGTAAATTTAAAAAAAATTCATCGTAGTTTAAAGAAAACTGAAATTAATCTAGAAGTATTAAACGAAAAATTAGATGTCATGGTACAAAAAGGAGTTATTATGAAGCGTGAAGTCAATGGGCAACCAAGCTACTCGAATATTCCTTATTTAATAGGAATTTGGGAGCTGCAATTAGGAAGGCTTACCCCTGAAGTTGCCAGCGACTCTTACCAATATTTTAACGAATCATATTTTGAAAAAGGCTATAATAAAACAGGCATACCACAAATGCGTACGATTCCTATTGAAAAAGCTATAAAAAACGACGCTACTGTTGCTACCTATGATCAAGTTCGTAATATAATAAATAATTCAGAGGTAATAGGAGTAGTGGATTGTATCTGTCGAATAGGAAAAGATTTAATTGGAGAACCTTGTAAACAGACTGATCTCAGAAATAACTGCTTGATGCTTGGATCTTTTGCAAAAATGAGAATTCAAAACGGATTAGCTAGGCAAATTACTAAGGAGGAGGCGATTGAACTTCTTGAAAAAAATGAAAAAGCGGGGCTAGTACCACAAACATCGAACTCCCAGGATCCTTTGGTTATTTGTAGTTGTTGTGGTTGTTGTTGTGAATTTTTATCTTCACAAGGTAGATTTGAGAATCCTGCTCAATTTTTTGCTACAAATTTTTATGCTGAGGTAAATTTAGATGATTGCATTGGATGTGGTACATGTGTCGAAAGATGTAATATGGACGCTAAAATACTTAAAAACGATAAATATGATATTAATCTCGGTAGATGTATTGGATGTGGTGTATGTGTTCCCACTTGCCCTCAAGGTGCTATTAGACTAATTAAAAAGAGGAAAGAAACAATCCCCCCTAAGAATACTGTTGAAACATATACGGTAATCATGAATAAAAAAGCCGAAATGGCAAGAGAATCTAAATACTAATTAATTAATCTTTTTTCTTTTCTACAATTTTAATTTAAAAACCTAAACAAATAAGAATAATGAATGAATTAAACTCAGAACATTTAAAAATAATTTTAACCTTAATAAATAGTTCTCCTTACTTCAAGCATCTTAAAATGGAAGTTAAGGAAATAGGGATTGGTTATTCTTTATTGGAAGTAAATTTAGAATCCATACATTTAAATCCTTTTGGAAGCATACATGGGGGGGTTTATTCTTCAATTATAGATACTGCAGCCTATTGGGCGGTTTATAGTGGTCTAAAAGAAGATGTTGGACTAATTTCAATGGACCTAAATATCAATAATCTTGCTCCAACAAGTAAAGGGAAACTAAATGTTAGAGGAAAATGTATTAAACAAGGAAAAACCGTCTGCCTTGCTGAAGCATTCGTTGTGAATCAAAATGGAAAATGCTTAGCTCATGGAACTTCAAAAATGCTAGTTTCAAAAAATCTTCAGACTATTGACTTAATTTCCAAATTTTTAGATACTAATGATTCAAATATTCCTCCTAAATTTATTTAATGCATATCTTCATTTCTTTCATTAATAGCTTCAAAAGTCCATACGCTTAAAAATCTCTCTCTTAATTTCTCAGCTAAAATTGGATCCAGCACATTCATACAGGTATATATTCGAGAAGGAATCAATGGATCCTGAATTTTAAATATAATCCTCTTACGATCAAAAATGTCATAATTAGCGGGCATTTTTTTATAAATATATCTCATTTCAAATCCATTGAAGAGAGAAGATAAGTTTAGCAATTCTTTTAGCTTAGTATTGACTTTCTGATATAATTTAAAATCATTTTCTTTTTGTGTTTCGGACAATGGTCTTTCATCGTGTTCGAAACTCCAAAGTAACTTTACATTTACACCTCTCTCAACAGCACTAATAATTCCATTAAATAATCTCCTTCCATACTGTAAAACCTTTAGTGTATATTTGTTGACAAAATCATTTAATAACAATTCTCTCTTCAATTCTTTTAAATGTCTAACATACATAGACATAATCGACTGGCCCCCATAGGCAGTTGACCAAAAAATTTTAGTTGGCTCTTTCTTCATAAACAAATTTGAATCGTATAATTTTGCCTCTAAAGTTTTTGCCTCATTACTAAGAATTTCTGTTTTCCTAGTATGTATATTATCTAAGTAAGAAAGAAGGTTATTGACTGCTTGATTAAAAGAAAAAGCAGAATATATTTTTGGACGTTTACTTTTTATTTCAATCATTCCTTTATTTTTTAATTCTTCCAATATTTCATATATTCTTCCCGTTGGTACTTTTGACTTTTCGCTTAATTCTCGAGCAGTTAAATCAGATGATCTAAGAAGCGTTAAATACGCGTGGATTTCGTAAGAAGATAATTTTGCCCTTTTTAATAGTTTCTTGAAATCATTAATTAATTCGTTTGACATCATATATTAAAAACAACAACATAATAAAAGTTTTTTGTGTTCCTTTTCTTTATAGTATTAGGGCTTTATCCTATAATTCTAGTATCTTCAACTCTTTTTTAGGTTGTTTAAGATCGAAAATCATTTTAAATAAAGATATGTGTTAAACCCTTATAGTTAAAAAAGTGTTTTCATGGTAGATAAAAAATGGCAAATAAGATAAAATTATTAAACAATTATGCTCCTTTTCTCCAAAAACATTTAGGTTATTCAGATGAAGAAATGGAGCTGTGGATGAAAAATCCGAGAAATCAGGAAGCTCTTTTGAAAGCACCAGATTTATTGCAGAAAACAATTATAATTGAGGTGGTGGAATCACACGGTTGTAGTAGTTTGCATAAAATTGGTGATAAATTTTATTTCGATGGTCCTGGAAACCTTCTTACTAAATTAAATCCAAAGAGAATTTGCATTTTCGCTTTAAGTGAGATGGAAAGATTAATTTTTGCAGCTCAAGAGCTGTTCTATGCGGGTATTGATCCTAACGAATTACGTATTAAAAGAGTTGGTTGCTTCGATATAGGATTAAAATGTGGGGGATGGGGTAGAATCATTCTCGAACTTAAGTTTGAAGATAGAAATAAGGTAAATATTAATCCAAAAAAATAAATAAATAGGATGTAAAAAAATGTCAAAATTTATGACTCAAGTTATAAATGACGAGATTTTAGAGAAGTTAAGTACAAAAAATAGATTTGCGTTCATCAATAATAATCTCATGTCTGTTCTAAAGCCAAAGGATTTTAATTATTTAAAATCTTGTCAGAAGTTTTGCATAAAAATGGAAAAAAAATACAACATGACGCACGGTCCAGATGAGGATGTATACAAATTTGTACCTGAATTAGGTAAGGAAGGAATTATTAGTAGACTCCATAAATATGAGAATTTAGATTTAAATTACGAACCTTACGGAATGATGGCAAATTTTATGCGATGTTTAGCAGGTACACCATGTGCTCCTCAATTAGCACTAGTTATTGGAGGAACCGAATTAGCTATTAACCCTCTTCAACTTCATCATGAAAACCTTCCTGTTAGATTAGAAGCACTAAAAGATTTAGTGACAGGTAAGCATCATGGATGCATTTTGATTACTGAACCTGAAGGAGGATCAGATGCCGTTCATCAATTAACAATCTGTGAAGAACAAGAGGACGGTTCTTACATTTTAAATGGTGAAAAAACATACAATACGAACGCTCCAAAAGCTAAATGGGCAGTTGTCTACGCTACAGCTGAATATAAAAATGCTAATACTATGACTCAAGTTTTAGTAGATACTTCTTGGGACGGTTGGAATTGTGAGCGTGTATTCATACCATGGGTACCAAAAGTTCATATAGGTTTAGAAAAATTAGTAGATCTTGAAGTGCCAAAAGAATACATTTTAGGGGGAATTGGGAAAGGACGAGAACACCTTTTTGAAGGGTTAATTGAAGAAAGAATAGAAATTGCGTACATGAGTCTCTGTTTGTGTTGGGGATCTCTTTCTCATGCGTTCATTTATAGCAATATGAGAAAACAATTTGACCAGGAAATATTAAAGTTTCAGGGTGTTGGGTTTCTATTAACAGATTTATGGGCAAAAACTATGAATTTAACGCTTAGTCTAATAAAATTCTGCGAAGCTTACGACGAAAAAGTTGAAAAATTCAATAACCAATTACCCTTAAATATTAGATATGCTTTGGTTGCCTCGGCAAGTCAACTAAAATATCATTGTGCTAAACTTTCAGAAGAAGTTTGCTATGAGTCAGCAAATTTGATGGGGGGAGCAGGTTTATGCGATAACACGTTAACCCACGATTTTCTGGGTAGTTCTAGAGTCCAAGAAATTGTGGGGGGTTCAAGACAAATACAACAATATATAATGTCCCTAGCACTTAGACAGTTATATAAAAGGATGTAATTACAAAATCTTTTTATTATTTTAAAAACACTTCTTTTTTAAATATTAAAACTCATTTCAATTACTATGGAACAATTATCTAAAGAAGAACAATTTATTATTGAAAAATTAAAAGAGAATGAAGGTACTATAAATTATCGGAAATTACAAGATTTATGTGCTGAAGAATTTGAAGGGGTACGATTAATTCTTAAAAAATTAAAGGAAAAAGGTTTTGTTGATTATGAGGGCGTCATTCCTGGTTTTTCAGCTGAAATTATATTAATAAAATGATGTAAATAATCCTCCAAAACCCTTTTTTAGTTTTTTTCTATCGAAAAATAATAAATATTTTCAATAGATACTAAAAATTATGGAAATAGTAAACGAAAAGAAAATAAAGGATAAATATAATATTCCTATAGCTACACAAAAATTCCTTCTACAGCTTTGTTGGGCCCGCCATGATGCCCAATGGTATTTAAAGTCTAAATTAAGATATGGAATAGAAGAAGCGAACGAATTAAACCAGCGAGTTATTTCTTCAATGGGTAAAATAGAAGCTAGACATATTTTAAATGCTTTAAGCATTAAAAAAGGAGATATTAAAACTATTCCTGAAATGTTTAAAGTAATGAATACAATCATGAATGTAATTATTCCTAAGCTGATGAAGTTTAAATTTATTAGTTTAAATGAAAACGAAGGTCTTGGTATCGTTGAAAAATGTTTTATTTGGAAAGAAGTAGAAAAGTCAAAAGCAGAAAACGAATATGTGTGTGCGTGCAATTTCAGACATTATGGTTGGTTAGAAGCAATGGGAATCAAGGGAAAAATATTACCTATAAAACGTTTTTCTAATGGAGATAATTGTTGCGAATTCAAATTCATTTTAGAAAATGATAATAACAAGAAATCGTAATAGTAAAACGATTAATTAATAAATATTATAAAGAAGTAAGAATAACCTATAATTAACTTTTATTTATAATAAAAGAATTATACCAAATAGACAAAAATGAGAAAAATGAAAAGAAATCTAAGTTATTTTTTGATACTTGTTCTTATAGTTTCTGTTTCAAATACTATTTTCTCGAATAATACAAACTTAATAAATGAAAATAACAATTCAAACAGTTTAATACCCAACACTTCAGCAACATCTTCTGAATTAGTATGGAGTTACGATTTACCAGATGACATTTTGAATGTTGCAATAGATTCTAATGGAACCTATATCGCTGCAGGATGTATGAATTATAGAGTTTATTGTTTCAATAGATCTGATTCAAATCCAATATGGAATTATTATATAGGTAGTTATATTCAAGATGTTGAAATATCTTCAGATGGAAATTATATCGCCGTAACTGCAGATGATATTTTTTTCTTTAACGTCACAGATATAGCCTCTCCGCTATTATGGAGTTATTCCGCCTCAGATAATTTTAATATGCTATCAATTTCATCTAATGGGAGCTATGTTGCTGCAGGATGCGAAGATAATAGAGTATACCTATTTAATGGTACAGATTCCTCAAATCCTTTACTATGGAGTAGCATTCAATTTGGATCTTCAGTATATTATGTTTCAATTTCTTCTAACGGAAACTATCTTGCAGCTCAGAGTGATGACTTATATGCCTTTGAAACATCTAGCTCTACTCCAATATGGTCTTATGATGAATCTGGTCTTTATACAGGATACCTAGATATGTCAGCTGATGGAGAGTATATTTTGTGTAATTTTCTTAACCATGGTACGGAGATTGGTAAATTTGATTTGTTTAATACTACAAATATTGCAGATCCTTTACTATGGAGTTGTACTGGGGATGATTACACTGCAAGTAGTACTATATCATCAGATGGACAATGTTTTGCTACTTATTTTTGGGATCTTTCCTTTTATCAAAAAAGTGGTTCAGCATCAGTCTGGAATATCCAATGGGAAAAAATTAATTTTCAACGCATGCAAGGCGCTAAAATTTCTTCTGACGGAAACTTTCTTGCTGTAGCTACAGGTAATGAGGATATGAGTGTTTATTTGTTTCATAAAGGATCTTCATCACCACTATGGAGATATGACATATGCGATCAAATATTGCCAAAAATGTTAGCAATTTCGTCTAAAGGTGAATACATCGTTGCAGGAAGTGATATGTCCGAGGCTCCTTATGCTGATAGACTTTTTCTATTAAACAGTAAGTACACGCCAACTCCAGTTGTAGGAGGTGGTGGTGGTGGCGGTGGCGGTGGTGGTGGCAGCGGAAGTAATGATGAAGCAATCCCATTTGGAAACTACTATCTTATAATTACTATTATAGCGTTAATTTCAATAATTCCAATTATAAAGAGAAAAATAGTTATAAAAAAAACTTAATTTTTTTTTTTTTAGATTTTTAATGAGAATTTTTACCTTAAGTTTGTTCTTAGCTTTAAGATATTTTAAAAATTTTGTTAGGAACCATATTCAACCCATAATTAGTTTTCATAGATCGATAATAATTATAAATTGAACAAAATTTGAGTAATTTAACATTAAATTAAATTAATTTAAGAAATTAAAGAGGTGTTCAAGTGAAATTAAGTGAAGATATGGTAGATAATATAAAAAATCACTTTGGATATAATGATGAGGAAATGGGAACATGGCTTAAGAATCCAAGAAATCACGACGTCATGTCTAAATCATTAAAATTAATGGGTAAAACTATTGTTATAGAGGTTGTAGAATCTCATGGTTGTAATAGTTTACATAAAGTAGGAGATAAATTTTATTTCGACGGAGCTGGAAATTTGCTTACTAAATTGTCTCCTAAAAAGATATGCATTTACGCGCTTAGTGCAGTCGAAAAATTAATTTTTAGTGCTAACGAGCTATTATATGAGGATATTGATCCAAATAATATGAGATTTAAACGAGTAGGTTGTACGGCAGATGTAGGTCTTAAATGTGGAGGATGGGGGAGAATAATCTTAGAAATCAAAGTGGAGGATAGAAATAAACTCAGATTATAAATTCTTAATATATTGAGAGGTATGTTGAAAAATCTATGAAATTATTGAATGATAAGGACATAAAAGAGCTTTTAATTAAATGTTGGATGACTCACGATGGAATGTGGTTTCTACATTGTTTAAGAAAGGTTGGAATTAAAAAGACAAATACGATTAATAAAGCTGCATCACGAGGTTTAGGTTTAATCGAGGCAAAAAGGTTTAAAAAAGTATTTGGTATTACAGAAGTTAAGTCTTTTAACGAACTTAAAGAGTTTATAGAGGGGATTTTTCAAATCGTTAAAGGAGAATTTATGAAATTTACATTTAATTTCTCAAAACATAACATAATTCAATGTGAAATGCACCAATGTTTTGCTCACGATGGAATTAAACGCATTGGAGTGATTGAGCAATATAATTGTGGAATATATGACAGAATTGAAGGGTGGTTTGAAGGATTAGGAATTAAGTATGGAGTTTATCCTCAAATAAATGGTTGTCTGAAATATCAAGGAAAGAAGTGTATTAGAAATTATAGTTTTAACTTTCCCAATGTAGAAGATTAAAAATTTATAAAAAATATATACATTTTTTTATTGATTTTAATCTTTGAAAATAAATCTTTTTTATTTCATAAACAATTGACTAATAAAGTTGTTTTCTTTGTTTATTATTAGAATTCAAGATATAAAGTGAATGTTATGCCAGTAAAAATTGGAGATGTAATCAAGCTAGAGTATGAAATAAGATTTGAAGATGGAACTTTATTCGATAGTACTGAATTGAGAGGTGGAGAGCCTCTAAAAATTCAAGTGGGATATGGACAAGTATTCCAAGGATTTGAGAACTCTGTAATAGGGATGGAAGTGGGAGAAGAAAAAAGTTTTACATTACGTCCTTCACAAGCTTTTGGAGAATTTGAACCTTTCTTAGTTGAAAAAATTCCGGTTTCTCAATTCCCTGGTGATATAAGCTTAGAAACAGAAAAAATTGTTGAAGTTATAGGACCGAATGGTGTGACTTCACCTGGAAGAATACGAATAATTGAAGATGATTACGTAATTGTTGATATGAATCATCCCTGTGCGGGTAAAGTCTTAAATATTAAAATAAGGATAATCGAAAAGGGATTAGATCCAGATCCTGTTGCTAATCCATTTAATTTTGGATTCAGTTGCGATTGTGGTTGCGATCATCACTAACTAGAAATTAGGAATATTCTTTCTTTATTTAAGAATTCGATTTTATAGAAAATGATTGTTGAAATTAATTTCAAATAAACAATTTATTTTATTTACTTTTACATATTTTAATAATTATTAAGTATCACTTATTCCTTAAAATTGACGATGAGCTATAAATTTACTAAAGAAGAACTCGAAAAACTGTTAATTGATTATAATAAGATTGCTATAGAAGAGGCAAATATTAAATTACCGGAACAGGCTTGCATATGGGACGAAACATTAAGGGATGGAGAACAAAGCCCCACTGTATATTTAACATTAGACGAAAAAATCCATCTGACAAAAATGATGGATGAAATCGGAGTTAAATTAATAGCAGTAGGTTTTCCAGCAGTATCTGAATCTGAAAAAAAAATTGTAAAAACAATAATTAACGAAAATTGTAAAAACGCATCAATTTTAGCAATAGCTAGACCGAAAATAAGTGATATTGATGCTTGCATTGCTGCAGATGCTAAAGAAATCGTAATATTTATGCCTA
>JBHLLE010000067.1:0-9944 GCA_048885945.1 Candidatus Hermodarchaeota archaeon
TCGCGCGGCCTCCTTGAACTCCTTGCTTAGATCCAAGCAGGCTTTATCAGCCTTAACCGCGACTATGCAGTCGCCCCTATCAGTCAGATGGGCGTCCTTTGTGATTTCCAGTGTTCTTTCTTGATTTTCAATAAACTGACCCCTAATCCATAGCAATTGATTTTAGTATTTGGAGTAATCTTAATAAAAATAAGTTTTTCATTAGGATTATCAAAATATCTAGCTTGATTTAAATTAGTTTTAAGTATTCTATTCGATTTAAAAACTTTCTGTGCTTCAGAATCATCAAAAGGAATTAGTTCTGCATTACCTTGAAATTGTATTATGTTCGAAGGAGCAAATCTTATAATATGATGAGGAAATGGAATAACTATAGCCACTTGTGGATTTTGTTCAATATTTCTCGCTTTTTTTAATCCCTTTAAAGTCATCATATAAATAGAGAATTTAGTTTTTGGTGGTGAAACACCATACAACATGCCCACAGCATGTGGTTTTCCATCTTGGTCTGCAGTACATAATATTCCAAATGTTTGCTTTCTCAAAAAACCATCTATAAATTTGAAATCAAAGTTATTTTCTTTTATATTTGAACACCTTTTATTATCTTATATTTGAATTATTTTAACGATGAATATCTATTAAAATTCGAAATAATTTCATTTAAGTTATCTAATATAAAATCATATTTAAATATTTCATAATTCTGAAATCCTGAAATTCTGAAAATTTAAATTTTAAAGGTCGTTATTATTAATTAGGAGATGCGTTTGAATACAGAATTTCGCAAAAAATTTCTAATGATCATGGGTGAAGCATACAAAGCTTATGGTTTTCCCCAAATCACAGGTTGGATTAAAGCAGTTTTATATCTTGAAAATAGAGAACTTGGGCAAGTTGAAATATCTGAAAAGATAACAGAAATATTATCCAACGAAGATGCTCCGACATCAGTACCTTCAGTTAATAGAGCTTTAAAAATAATGGAGGGTTATAGAGCAATCGTAAAAAGTGGTACTAGAAAAAAAGGATATACTTATAAAATCAATCCTTTTAAAAATATTCCGTTGGGATTATTTCGTAGATTTTCCACAATAAACAAAAACACAATTAAGAATCTAAATAATTTAAGAGTTGATTTAAATCAAACTGAAGATAAAGGACTAACTGATGCTATTGAAAAAGAAATCGAGAGTAATCAATCTCTCTTAAATCTTATTGAAAAGATTCTCCATCTAGATAACCAAAAATCATAATTACAATAGTAAAAAGGGTTAATATGATAATAGGGATCATTACAATATCAAATATTAATTGCTCAAATTCCGCCATTATATATGTCAGAATAGAGACTTATTAGGATTTCAAATATACTAATAGATATTGAATTCTGATAGAAAATCGTGTAAATCTTTTTAAATTTTTATTTTTCAAAAAGTTTAAAAATTAGTTTTTTAATCAACCATGTGAAAAAATTCAACTTAATCCATTAATCTAAATCTATAAAATGGAATTTTGATATGAGTAATATATAAAATCCATTTATGTAAATTTTCATTAGATTTTTTTTAAGGTAATTAGGTTGATTGTAAAAGAAAACGATAAGATTAAGATAAAAATAAAAAAAAAATCTTAGCATTATCAAACTAAATAATTGAGGTGAGAGGTAGTGGAAATTAAAAATGATTTTTATGAAATGAGAATAGACAACTATAAAAATCGAGTATATTTCAAAATTAAAGGATTTTGGAGAGATCCAAATGATTTATCCAATTATTTGAATGATTGGGAAAATGTACTAAAAAGAATGAGACAAGGATTCACAATTCTTACAGACGCTACCGAAATGACGGCTCCTACTAGAGATGTTGTTGAACAATGCCACGTTCCCGCGCAGCAACTTGTAATGAAAAAAGCGGGAAGAATTGCTGAATTTGTTTCTTCAGCAATTACAAACTTGTCTGTTCAAAATTTAGGAAGAATGTCTGGAATGGATGTATTAAAGAAAAGTTTTCATACTAAAGAAGAAGCAGAAGCTTGGTTGGATGAATATATGCTACATATTTATAAATAAACGTAACTATATCGTAGAATTAAAACCCGAATTTCATTAAAGGAGAATATATACAAGTCTTCAACAAATTATTATTTTTTTTTGTTTTAAATTTGAAATTAATTTTTTATGATACTATTTTTTACAAAAATTTAAAAAAACAAATTTTCATAATTATACTGTTAAAATCCATATTTTGGATAATTTAAAAAATTACTAATAGCAGGGCAAATTAGAAAACATGTTTGATAAGGATATGTTTAAAAGATTAAATGAAGCTATCGAAAAATTCAAATATACATTTGATCAAATTCAAAAATCCATAGATAATTACAATAAAATTAACAAACAAATGAAAAGAACTTCTGAGAGTTTAAAAGGGGCAAAAGTAAACACTCGAGAAGCATTACAAATAGCGGGCGATTTAGGTAAAAAATATCCAAATTAAAACATTCCATTTAATCTTGATTAAAGATATTTAGGAAATTACGCAGCGATGGAAATAGTACTGAAATTAAATAAGGAATCTTAATCATAAAAAAGCGTCTTCAAGTAGTAATTTATTTTTATGAATAATTATTCAATAAATCTTAAGTAGTTTAATTTATTTTAATAACACATTGAGATTAACTACTCATGAATTATCATTTTAACTAAGTAAAAGGTTTTTTAATACTTGAAGTCTTTTTACAAGACTAAATATGTTGTTAAAATGTAGATAAAACGATTCAATAAGTAAAGACCAAAACCCATAAAAGAAAGATAAATATAAAGAAAATTAAGTGAAGATAATGGTGGAAAATATAAAATTACGAATTAATGATGAAGATATTCCATTAAATCCAATAATGAGTAAAGTTCTCAACAATATAATTATTGGATTTATTGATGTATTGAAAGGTATTCCTGAAGATAAGAAGAACATTAGAGTTGATATAAGTTTATAATTTTTTCTTTTTTTTATTTGAATTAAAATTTTAAATTATTTCCATTTATACTATAGTGAATTTAAAGGAGATTATAATGAAAGAAGAAAAATTGTTACCTATTAGTATTAATCCTGAATTGTGCGTAAGATGTCAAAGATGTATGTACAGTTGTCATCCAAAGGCTATTTTCTTCAAGAATTCACTTCGATATGTAGACTATGATAAATGTCAAGGATGTTTAAAATGCGTGGATGTGTGTGAACATGGTGCTATTGAAGTTATCTCAATCGAGGAGGGAAAATTAACAGGTTTTCATATTGATCAAGAAAAATGTGGTTTATGTAAACTATGCATAAATGATGATTTTTGTTTTCAAAACTTATTTGAGCTTAAAAAGGACAAAACTACAGATAAAGAGTCTATTAAATTCAATAAAAGAGGACTTTCAAATTGTTTTAAGTGTTTAAAATGCTTTAAAAATTGTCCTAATAATGCAATTATTCCGGATATAAAGTTGTCTTAATATGCTTTTTTATAATATGTTGATTAAAAACGAAACTTAAAATTATAATTAAAGTAAAGTTCTAATTAAAATAAAATCAAGAATAGTTTAAACTTTAATTTCTTAAAATAAGGCAAAGATTATGGTTGATTATGAATTAATAGTTGTTGGTGCTGGTCCTTCTGGTTCTACATTAGCTCGAAGAGCAGCTCTCTTAGGGTTAGATGTTCTTCTTATTGATAAAGTGAAATACCCTAGATATAAGGCCTGTGCAGGAGCCTTAAGTTCTAAAGTAATTAAACAGCTAGATTTTGAAATAGATTCCGTAATTCAAAGAAAAATTAGTGGTTTTTCAATTATTGCTCCATCAGGATTTCGTGTGAATTTTATTCCAGAAGATCGCTCTAATCCAGGCTTTACAATTATGCGGGATGAATTTGACTACTTACTCCTTCAAAAAGCCCAGGAAGCAGGAGCTCATGTTAAGGAAGAATGTATGTTAGTTGGAGTTACAGAAGAAAAAGATATGGTCATTGCTACTTTAAAAGACGGAAGTATTATAACCTCAAAATATTTAGCAGGAGCAGATGGTGTTAATAGCACTGTTGCAAAAGAACTTGGATTTTACTATGGTTGGAAAGGTGACTCAGTAGGAGTAGCAATAGAAGTAGAAGCGGAAGTGAGTAGTGAGACAATAAGAAATATTTGTGGAGAACCAAGCGGGTATGAAGCTGATTTATTTTTCCTTTATTTTGGAGATATTCCCCACGGTTATATGTGGTGTTTTCCTAAACGCTCTATATTAAGCTTTGGTGGTTGGTGTAGGCAGGATAAAGTTAAGATGCTAAGACAAAAATATCAGCAATGGTATTCTCGTTTTAAAGAAAAATATGAGCTAAATAATCCTAAAATCATCATTGATACTGCTGCAAGATTTCCTGTAAGTACAGCAAAAAAAATAGCTAAAGGACGATCTATTTTGATAGGGGATGCTGCAGGGTTAGTTGATCCGTTTACTGGGGAAGGAATTCCTCACGCTATCCATTCGGGAATCATTGCTGCTGGCATTTTGAATAAAGCAATTGAAAATGATGATCCAAAAATTCTTAAGTTGTATGAGAAACAAGTAAAAAAAACTATTGTTCAAGAATTGAAAGTTTCTTTATCAATGGCCAAGCTTTTCTACAAGAATTCTAAAAATATGGAAACTTTATGTCGAATTTTTCGAGATGATCAATATGCAAATTATCTTTTGAGTGCTAGTATTGGAGGTTTGATGAGTCCAAAGGACGTAAAGAAAAAATTTACTTGGCGCTTAATTAAAACAAGACCTTTAGAAGCTATCTCACTATTTTTTTAATTTTTATTGTTAATATTAAAAATTAACAGGTAAGATTAAAATAGACAATTTAAAAAAAAAGAATTATCTTTGAAAATAATAATTTACTCTGTAAAAGGTAATAATTTTTTGAAAAATAACTACTTCAGTCTATTAAATCAATGATTTTTTCGCTAAAATTGAAAAGTAATGAAGATATTTCAAATTAATTAGCGATGTTTACCTCAATACATATCGATCTTTAAAATCGTAAAAGATACAATTAAATACGAAGATTTCTCAATTTAACATTAACTATACTTTATGAAAAACCAATTAAAAAAAAAAAGAAGGTGTAAATTATGGCTAAAAGAATTTTAAGAGTAAATATGAGTAAACTTGAAGCTAAATTTGAAGATTTTCCTGCAGATTATGCGGCATTAGGGGGTCGAGCCCTTACTTCTACAATTGTATCTAAAGAAGTACCTCCTGATTGCCATCCACTAGGTTCTAGCAATAAACTTGTTTTTGCTCCCGGCATAGTAACTGGTTCTGCTGCCCCAACATCAGGTAGAATTTCAGTAGGAGGTAAATCACCCTTAACAGGAGGTATAAAGGAAGCTAATGCAGGTACGAGTTTTGCCCAGTTATTAGGTAGGTTGAGAATTGCAGCAATAATTGTGGAAGGGCAACCAGAAGGCGACGATTATCATTTGCTTAAGATTACTAATGATGGGGCTGAATTTATTAATGCGAATAAATGGGTTGGAATGGGACTCTATAAAGCGTACGATCAACTTCATAAAGAATTCGGGGAAAAAGTAGGGATTAGTGGTACAGGTATAGCCGGAGAGATATTTGGTGCTGCTTCTGGAGTAGCCTTTAATGATCTTGAAGGTCGACCAAGTAGATATGCGGGAAGAGGAGGACTTGGCGCTGTTATGGCATCAAAAAAATTAAAATTCATTGTAGTTGATGAAACTGGTGCTCCTGGTGTTGAGATTGCGAATCAAGAAGTTTTTAAGGCAGGTGTAAAAAAACTCCGTGATGCTCTCATGACTCACGATGTTACAAAACCAGGTGGGGCGTTATCATCCTACGGAACAGATGTATTAATTAATATCATAAACGAGGCCCAAGGATTGCCTCAAAGAAATTTTTCTGCTGGACAAGATGATAGGTCCGCAAACGTATCTGGTGAGAAAAAAGCAGAAGAAATTAAGAAAAGAGGAGGGGTCAGACCTCATCCATGTAGTCCTGGATGTATAATTCAATGTTCCGAAGTTTGGACCAAACCAGGTGGAAAAGATCCTGTAGGTGTTTTAGAATATGAATCTGTATGGTCTTTAGGTCCTAATTGTGGAATTTATGACTTAGATGACGTAGGAGAACTTAATAGAGCTTGTAATGATTTAGGTTTGGATACAATTGAAGCAGGAGATACGATAGCAGTTGCTATGGAAGGGGGATTAACTAATTTTGGCGATGGAAAGGGTGCCCTAAAATTAATGGATGAAATTCGGAAAAAAACAGCCATTGGACGGATTTTAGCAAATGGAACTGCTTTTACAGGTCAAGCTTATGGAGTAACAAGAGTTCCAGTAGTGAAGGGGCAAGGTTTACCAGCCTACGATCCACGAGCCATTAAAGGAATTGGAGTTACTTACGCTACCACACCAATGGGAGCAGATCACACCGCAGGTTATGCAATTGCTACAGAGATAATGGGTGTGGGTGGTCAAGCAGATCCTAGAGACACCAAGAAATCCGAATTATCTCGCAATTTACAAGCTGCCACGGCAGTAGTTGATTCAACAGGATATTGTCTTTTCACTGCGTTTGCTATCCTCGATATTCCTGAAGGATTAGAAGGAATGGTTGAGTCTGTTAATGGAGTTTTAGGATCAAACCTAACTGTAAACGATGTAGGAACTATTGGAATGCAAATTCTTGAAACGGAAAGAGAATTTAATAAAAAAGCAGGTTTCACAAAAGAACACGATAGACTCCCAGAATTTTTGAGAAATGAGCCATTACCACCATCTAACGAAGTATTTGGTGTACCAGATGAGGAATTAGATAAAGTATTTGGATCTTAAGTGAATAAAAAATGACGATACAAGTAAAATTCTATGGAGATCTGAAAAAAAAAACGCCCGGTCAAGACAATGGTGCTGGTATTCCCAAAATCATTCATATCGAAAAAGAAGAGATAGACATGATTTCAGACATTCTCAATAAATACTCTATTGAAGAATCGGAAATTTTTCATGTATTCGTCAATGGTAAGTATAGTGGCCCTAAAAAAAAAGTGGAAGATGAAGATAAAGTAGCAATTTTCCCTAGAAATATGTCGCTTCTATATAAATGGTATTTCAATCGAGAAGGTTAGCATATGGTTGAGAATAATAAAATACTAGTCACAGTGAAGTTATTTGCAGACTTCCGGAAATTTGGTCCTGACAAGTCAAACATAGAATTTACTAAAGGAAGTAGTATCACTACAATATTAGAAAATTATAATATTCCTACAGAAAAAACAAAAATGATAATTTTAGTAAATGGTAAACCAATATATGATAGACAATCTGTCCTAAACGATGGTGATACAGTTGCTCTTTTCCCACCTTTAGCAGGTGGATAAATCCCATATCAATTTTTTTTTTTTATTATTATTGGTTATTAAAATATTATTTTGTACGCATCGAAATAACTTATTCTAAAAGATATAAATTTAAATAATTTTTGTATCTCGAATTAATCAGATTTACATTTCTAAAGTTAATAAACAAAACTATTATAATAAATAACTTAGGAATAATTAGGAGAATACCATATGATTTTTCAAATGAATTATGATGTTAATTTAAATTACATTATGATACCTATTTTAGCAGTCGTATTAATATTATTGTATAAATATTATTATAGAAATGAAAGTTCAAACATATTTTTTAAAATATCAGCTATAAGTATTGTTATTGTAGGAACAATGGCAATCCTAGGTATGCTTCAAGCTTATACATTTCAAAATTCATGGATTTCAGCTAGTATCTTATATCCTGCTGGAGTATCTATTGCAATTATTTTAACTCTATATGTGAATAAAATAATAAAAAAACAATTTCACCGCTTAGAAGAAGTAATTCAAGGTTCATCAGATAGCTCTATAAACATCGCAAATATCGCTACGGAATTAGCAGCTAGCGCTAGCGAGCTAAATATAAGTGCTGAGGAAATATCCTCCACTACTGAAGATATCAATCAAAAAAGTGAAGTAATGATTAGGTCAAGCGACGAAATTAGAAAAATTATGAATATAATTACAAATATTTCTGATCAAACCAACTTACTAGCGTTAAACGCAAGCATTGAAGCGGGAAGAGCCGGAGAATATGGCAGAGGATTTGCCGTAGTGGCGGATGAAGTTCGAAAATTAGCAGAGGAATCTAAAAATACCGTCCAAAATACCAGCAGAAAAATTGACGAAGTAATTAATAGTATTATGTCTACAACTCAATCCATAGAAGCAATTTCAGCGTCTACTGAGATGCAAACTGCCTCTACAGAAGAGATAGCTGCAACAGCAAATAGATTAGGTATTTTAGCTGAGGATTTAAAAATAAATCTATCAGAAGATGTAATTAAAACGCGAAAAGAAAAAGATAATTCAATTACGAAATTTTTAGGAATTTTGAGTAGAAATAAAGATTAATATTTTTATCAAAAATTAAAAATAAAGTATACAAAAAATATTGTTTTTATTACTATTTATTAGCTTTTTTAGTAAGATTATTAAATATCAAAGCTATTTCAGATATTTCATTGTATACAAAAAGAAAACCAATTATTGCTAAAACTGTAAACCCTGCTGCAAATTCGAAAGGTGAAATATTTGAATAATAATCTATTCCTTGCGTAGAAAAACGACTTAAATAGAATATAGCCATAAAATTTATTACAATATATGGCCATATTAAAGTTAAGATGAGTCGAGGACGATATCTCCAACCTATAACAGTTATAGCATTATATATTGCGTATAGAATAATGATAATTGCTATTAAAGAAATAAGATTAAATTCAGATAAACTCAAGATTAAAGATAAAACCCATACAAACACCCCATAAATTACATCAAACATTTTAATGGATTCTTCTCTGTCTTCAGCATCCTTTAATATTAATTTAGCTAAAGAAGGGAGAAAGATTATAGGTAACATGGTTATGAAAACAAAAATTTTAGTGATAAATCCTAATTCAGGATTGAGGTTAATCCAATTCCAAGAAGAAACTATGAAATCCGTAAGAAATATATAATAAAGAAATTTATTTCCAAAACTAATAAAGAAGTTTTTTAAATTCATTTTAAACACACTATTTCGATTTCAATAATAATTGTATAATCAATGATTAAGTCTGTTTTCCTTATAACTATTATTAAAAATTTAAATATGAATCAAGTGATATATGGTAAATAAAAAATTATAGAAGAATAAAAAAAAATAAGATTATTAAATAAAATTTATCGGAATTAATACTTTACATTAATTTCATTGCCAAGTCCATGTCTTCGAGGGTGAGTTTCTTTCTTCCGGCGTGTCTGGTCATTTCGAGAGCTTTATTTGTTACTCCCTTAGCTTGTTTTTCTAAATAATCAATTAAAGCATCAACAGCATCTCGAGCAACCATTTCAGCGCCATTATCTTTCATCAATTTACGAACTGGACTCCAGGCAAAAACTTTTTTAGCCATTATTATCATTCCTCCACTTATTAATTTTGTATAGAAAAATTTTTTTTTGTAAAGTCCACAAATTTTAAATTGAACTTTATTATATTATAATACTTACTTCAAATATTTAAAAGTTGTGTAAAATCATCGATAGAATATATTTCGGTTAATAATTTCACCCATATAATTAAATTCCGATGTCAGAGAAGAAAGCTCCGAAAATATAAACCAAGCTTTTAGCTCAGAGATCTCAATTATAAATAAGGATTACAATCTTAACACTCTCAAAATTATATTCATTTTCTAAGATATACAATGTAAAATTATCCAATTTATTAATATATTAAATTTGTTAGTATTAATCACAAAATAATTTATTAATAACTACTCTATAACGAAAATAATTTG
>JBHLLE010000068.1:0-9900 GCA_048885945.1 Candidatus Hermodarchaeota archaeon
AATAATAGGTTTTATAATGAGCTTTGTAATAAATTTTTTTCTAATCCCATTTCCACTTAACGAAATGATAAACGGAATCAATTAAAAAACTCAATTGTCAACGAAAAATCTTTTAGATTAGCCTTTTATTTATCATTTTTATTAGTATCAAGGTAATTTTTGCACACAAAAATTATTTTCCGCTTTTTATTGGAATATTTATTATTTTATATAAGAATAATCCGATAAAGTTCTAACAATATTGATATGAGACAAGATTAGATTAAATTTCTTATAAAAATTATGCAACTCTTATTTTCTTACTAATTTTCCCAAAATTCGAAACATAGATTAATTTTTTCAGAGATCATACTTTTTTATAAAATAGTAATATTCATAAATAATAATGTTTTATTAAGGTTATATCGCTCTAAAACTCATATTTTGTTCTATCATATTAGAGGGCTTCATTAAGCCCTCTAATATTCAAAATCAGTTTAGCTTTTTTTGCTATAAAAAATACTATTATAATCTAAAAAAAATGAAAAAAGACCTATCGAAAAAGTAGATACTTATTCATTCATTTACACACCTTTAGAATTTGTTTAAAAAAGGATGGTATTTAAAAAATGAGTGATGAAGCAAAAGAAAAAATTTCAAAAATAATTAAAATACCCGCATTTTTAGGTTTTGTTATCGGGATTTTAGCAGCATTTGGTCAGGCTCTTTTAATTAGTGCTGGGGGACCTGAAGCATATGGTTTCTGTGTTGCATGTCATACACGTGATCTGATGAATCGTATAGTTAATTCCATCGCAGGATCAACTATAGTAGGATTGGCACCCATTTCAGCACTATCAATACTTCCTGTTCTAACTATGGTTGGAGTATTTATTGGAGGTTATGCAGCTGCAAAAAGTAATAAAGAATTTAAAATTAAAAAAAGTCCCCCCTTAACATATGTAATTTATCTCATAGGTGGAATATTAGTACTTTGTTTTGCTCTTTTATTAGGTGGGTGTCCATATAGAGCTGCATTACGCTTTGCGTATGGTGACTTAGTTGCTTTAATTGGAATACTTTCTATGGCGGGTGGTGTATTTGTTGGAGTGCAACTTTTACTATATAAAATGGAAAAAGGTGGTGCATAAAAATGGCTAGTGGTTTATTAGTAGTAGGAATAGCAATAATCGTAGTACCGATTTTTACTCTCTTTTTAGGGATATTGATTGGTTATCTTGCTCAAAGATCAGGATTTTGCTCTATTGGAGGTATGCGAGATTTTTTTATGTTTAAGCATACACGATTACTGATTGGTTATTTATCTTTAATTGTGGGTGGGTTTTTAGGTTATTTATTGTTCTGGGCACTTGTACCTCTAGCTTTTCCAGGTTTTTACTGGGCAGCTACCGCTTCAAATCCATTCGCACCAGTCCCAGGTGCGCCTCCAGGATTGAGTTTAGCTGGCTATATAATACTAGCAATAATAGGAGGATTTGGAATGGGAGTACTTGGAGTTCTTCTAGGCGGATGTCCACTAAGACAGTCTATAATGGGAACGGAAGGAAATCTGCGTTCAGTCTTTTTTATAATTGGTATGTTTGTGGGCGCGATAATCTTTCATTTGTGGGTTATAAATTTAGCAATAGCCATCTTTGGAGCGTAAATAAAGCGTGAAGAAATTCAAAGTATATAAGAGGTAAAAAAAGAAATGACAGAACATAAATTGGATATAACGGGCAAAATTTGTCCGTATTGTCTTTTAATCGTAAAAAAGGAATTAAAAAAGCTCCCTTCTGGAGATATAATTATAGTTAAAACAGATCATCCACCCGCAGCAACAGATACAATACCATATAACATGAAAAAGGAAGGAAATCCTATAGAAACAAGAAAACTTGAATCTGGAGTATGGGAACTTACAATAACTAAAAAATAAAACTAAATTAATTAACTTTAATATTTTTTTTAAAAAATGTATACAATATTTTTGCTATTTTCGGAAAAAATCTCTGTTACAAGATTAGAATGGATAGCTGATTGTATTAATTTATTTTTAGAAAACAATCAAAAATTTAATTTATTAGAATATTCACAAGATAACGAATTTCTTATTAAATTTTTTTTGACTGGAGATTCAATATTTAGTCTAATTGATACTCTTTATTTAGATCTGTGGCTAAAAATCTTCAAGCATAAAGAAACCATATGTTATGTAGATTCATGGGATTTAGAATTATTTGGTTTAAAAAAAAGTGATTTTAATGTAAAAATTTCAAATAAATTACATATTGAAGATAATAAAAAGACAACTCCTCTCTTATTTTGGGAAACCTTTTTGAAAATATTAGATCCTAAGAAGTATGGTAATAGTTTCGGATTTTTAGAGTTAAAAGGTCCATATATGAGTAGAACAAGTGTTCATATCCTCAGGGCATTAAGAGCTTCTCTTAGAGAAGAAATCTCTCCTGAACTCTATGCTTATCTTGATGGAGTTCATCTGGGTCATGACAGTCAGCGCCCTTCAGAATTTGAAAACATAGCAAATGGCTTAATTAACCTAAAAAAAGAAGCTGAGAAGAGAAATCTCAATCTAAATATGTTTGCTTGCTCACGTTGTGGAACAGCAAGAGGATATATTAAACAAAATAATTCAACAGGCTATATTGAATCTGAAGATGCAATTCCATCGTTTATTTTTTGTAATCTAAACAAAATTATAGATAAATTTGAATTAAATAATATAATTGTGAGTCCAAATTCAATATTAATTAAAAATATTCAATTTAATAATTTTAAAAAAAATAAGTCAAATAGTCTCGAAATTAATAACCGACCCCCTATAATTATCTTAATAACTCATAGTCCTTATGGAACAGAGTATACGTTTGGAGGAATTTCATTTGCCGTAGCTTGCGCAAATCATAATATTCCAACAAAAGTAATTTTTATCGAAAATGGTATTTATTCCTTAATAGGATCTCATAATATCAGAAAAGAAGATGGTATTTTTAATATTCAAGAAATTGTGGAAGCTACATTTGATATGGAATATCTTGAATACTACGCTCACAAACCTAGTTTAGATAAACGGGTAAGTCTAAATAAAATTGATTTAGAAGGAATAAAACTACTTTCAACTTTAGAATTATCTCGTTTTTTATTTGATCCTCCACGTGTAGCGAATTTATTTCATAAAAGAATAATTTTTTTTTAAAAGTTAAATTTGGTAATTTAAAATAAGAATAAATAGAATGAATTTTATCATGACTTCTAAAGAGACACCAGATTATTCAGAATTAACTTGTACTAATTTAATGATCAAATTAAAGATTCTGTTGAAGAAATTAACTCATGGTGACGCAATTAGATTTTTTTCAAATCGAGAACAATATGATAATATTAAAAAACCTTTTTCAAAGAATCCCTATGAATTTGAAGCTCAAAAAGTAGACCATAATAAATATTTTATAGAAATATTAAAAAATTAACAATATATCTATGGAGAAAATAATCAAAATCAGAAAAATTTATTTAAATTTCTCACATAATAATAAAAGCTATATCCTTTTTAGAATAAATCAATCTCAATTTGATTTCCTCTATTTTATCGATAATCAAAAAAAAAATAAATCTCTATTATTTGGTTTAGATTTCTTAAAACTCATTCAAAATTATTCTAATAACAACCCTAAAGTTGAATGTATTGAATGTAATTTAGGAATTAATGTCAAAGGTGGAGTATCGCTAGATGGAAATGATCAAGTTGAATTTAATTTTACCATACATAGATGTAATGAAATTCTTGCTCAATTAAAGAAAAAATTAAAAGTTAACTCTGACTTAATAGAATTCTTTTAATTCCTTTTTGAAATAAATATCTGGAAGATAAACGGAATCAATTAAAAAAACTCAAGCATTGACGAAAATCTTTTAGATTAGCCTACTATTTATCGTTTTTATTGTTATCAAGGCAATTTTTGCACACAAAAACTATTTTACGCTTTTTATCAGAGCTTTCATCGTAATAGATTTGTTTGTAAATATAATTCTTGCATACTTCGCAAATTGCTGGAGTTCTGGATTCTTCCAGTAAGGGACCTAGATGTTTAAAATTACTTGTCGTCATAAATTAAGACTATATTATTGTTTGGAGCGTAATTTCAATTTGAGAAATTAAATCTTTTTTATTTTTATTATTAGGATTTCTATGATAATTCCCTTTTTTTCTTCGTTCGTAAAAAGGGCGGCTACCTAAATGGACATTTCCGATTTCAATCCCAGGATATAGTCGACTTTTCAAAATTTCAGCGATTTCTACCGCAGTGGATATTTCGTCGCCTTCTCCCTTGATCAGAAGTAATTTTTGACCCCCAGAAAAGGCAAATATTGCGTCCTTTATGATCTTGTCCTTGTCTCTTCTATTCTTTATATAGAAAATGTTATTATCCATAGAAAACCAAGTAAAATATATTTTTGAAGTTAAAAGAAGATCTACAATAAGTTATATGCTTTATTATTTTTAAATATTTAAGACACTTTAAAAAAGTTCTATGAATAGTAATACGAATCATTAGTTATATTTGTTTTCATTTCAAAATCTATATAAATATCTAAAGAATTAGTCAAAAAACTTTGTTTTAAATAGCATTCAACATGAAAGTTATAGGATTTTGTGGATTACCCGGATCTGGTAAATCAACAGCAATTGAAGCAATATCTGATTTGGGCAAAATAATTACTATGGGAGATATTATCAGAAATGAAGCCGAAATAAGAAAAATTGAACCGACAGCAGAAAATCTAGGTAAAATTGCTTCAGATTTACGAATTAAAAAGGGTCCTGAAATTATTGCTAAAAAATGCATTGAATTTATTAAAAATCTAAGTAATGATGTAATATTCATAGATGGATTAAGATCTATTTACGAAGTAAACGAATTTCGTAAAAATTGGAAATTTCCAATTATTAAGGTGATACTTAACGAGGATTTACGGTTTAAACGGCTTTTTAAGAGAGGAAGAAGTGATGATCCAAGCATTATCAAGCAATTAAAACAAAGAGATAATAGAGAATTATCATTAGGTCTTAAGGATGTGTTAAATAAGGCTGATTACAAAATCAGTAACGATTCTTCGATAGAATCGTTAAAAAAAAATGCGCGAACTTGTTTTAACGATAATTGAAAATTATTGAAAAAAAAACTTTATTTTAAATAATCCATAATCGCTGTTGATAAAGAAACTTTAGCTACTTCATTGTCAATAGAATCGGTTCCTATAATCTCATCTGCTCCTGCTTCTAAAATCCTAAATTTAGCATTTTGTAATAATAGTGCGTGTGTCGCAACGGCATAAACTGTCTTTGCTCCACCTTTTTTAGATAATTTTATCGCCGATGCCATCGTACCACCTGTTGCAATAATATCGTCTGATATTACTACATCTTTTCCTTCTAGGCTTAATTTACCCGACATAGTTATTTCTCCTGTTTTAACATCCCTTTTTTTTTCAAAAAAATCTACGGGCACATTTTCTCCAAAGTGTTCTGCAAAAGCATTAGACCTTTCTACAGCGCCTTTATCTGGAGCAACAACAACAATATCTTTAGCTCCTAATGATTTTATATAATCTGCTAATAATTTCATTGAATCGATATTAACCACCTTGTTACAAATCAATTCTGCTAGGACATTTGGAGCGTGTACATCGACGACATACAACTCGTCGATTCTCATTGAATCTAATATCCTTAAGACTACTTCTGCATATGCACATTCACCTGGTCTAAAAATTTTATCTTGGCGTGCATAAGCTAAATATGGAATAACTACTACGATTTTTGAAGCTCCCATCCTTCTAACCGCATCAATCATCATGAACAATTCAAATAACCTAGAATTTTGATTTCCGCTTGAACTGGGGCCAGTAGATTGAACTATTATTATTTCCTTCCCTGCAATCAAAGTTTCATCTTCTATATTAATGCGAAGATAATTTTCTCCATCTGGAAAGGTTTTAGTCTCAGTATTGATACATTTTATACCTAAGTCATGTGCTAATTTAACCCCAAGAATTTGAGAAGCAGGTCCCACAATAAGTATTTTTTCCATTAATAATCCCTTTTCTTATTTGAATAAATTTGATAGAATAGATTTTATAGTTAATATATCATAAATCTTTTAAAAATTATTTGAGATACTACCAAGTTTGTAAAAAATCTAAAACTCTTTGAAACAACTCTTCTCGATTTCCTTTAAATGAGTGTCCTCCAGTATCATATTCGATGGCATTATGATTATCGAATCCCAGATGTGCTTTTATCTCTCTGAAATGATCGAAGGGAATTCTTGGATCATCTTTACAGTGAGCAATCAGAATCCTGTTGAGGTTTGCAGGATCTTGTTTAAGGTAATACTTTGGACTAATATATTCGATTACATCTTGAGGAAATTCAATATTTTTTATCTGTGCGTAACTATATCTAGCACACAAACCAATTAGCTTTTTGGCGTGTTTATTTTCATAACCCTGAGTTAAAATCATAGCAGCTCCAAGACTTCTACCAAATAAAGCGATCTTATCTTCCAAAAGTCTATCTGATTCGTTATTAAGGATCCAATCAATTACCACATGAATATCAGAAAAAATTTTAAAAATGTGTTTTAACCACGATCCCCGCGTTTGTTTCTTGGTTTCTCCATGTGCTCGATAATCGTATGATAGTACATAATAACCCGATTTAGTAAATTTCTCAGTAAATATTTGTACAAATGGGCTAAATCTGTGGTCATATAGTCCTGGACAGTTAATAATAAAAGGAGCTTTATCAGGGACGTCTGAAGTATAAAATATTGAACCCTTAAGGTCAATATTATCTGATTGTATTGGTATATCTATATTTTCAATTTGAATATCTTCCATGATAAAAATAATTAATTCTCATTATTTTTATATTTTTTAATCAACCTTTTTAAAGTCCTATCTGCTAATTCAGTACAATGTTTATGATCTTCTGGTAATCCACCTAAGGCATTGTCAATATCCTTGGGATTTAGATTTTCAGCAAATTCTAAAGATTTACCCTCAATTAATAGCATTGTTTGACTACCAGTGGCTACAGAAGCTCCACACCCATCTGTTATAAAGTTAGCTTTTTCAATTATATTATCCTTTATTTTAACAAAAAATTGCATAGTATCTCCACAGGGACCTTTATAAGACTGGGAAACGGTTATTTCACCTTCAGGAGGTTTTCCCCAATTTGGAGGATTATGAAATAATTCAACAATTTTTTCGTTAAAATCTTCAAGCTCTTGATTTAGTATCTCCTCTTGTAGCTTCTTTACAAATTCATCAAATTCATCCTCAGGCATTTTTCTTAATATGCTAATTTTTTATTTTCTGAAATAACGCTAAATCCTAGTTTACATAATATTAGTAAATAAAAAAATTTTTTCTAAAAATTAAATTGGAAAATACGTGAGTATATGTAACTATTTTTTTTATTCCAAATGTTTTAAAACATGTTTTTCGAGATTAGAATATTCATCTGGTTTAGTATAATTTTTAACTAATTCAATGATATTTTTATTTAAATTATTATGTTCTGGGATACACGGACTGTTTTTTAAAAAATTTTCTCCATGACGTAAAGCAGCAGAGTTTTCTGTTATTTTTATTAGTTCAGTAGCGATAATACTGTTTAAGTAAATCAGTTTATTAATTGAATTTTTTATTTCAATTAGAATAGAAATTTGATCATTAGCCATAATTAAATCAGACATTATTGAAATTAATAGATTATTAAAGAAGGTTATTTAAAAATGTTAGACTAATAAATAATCTAGAAGATTAATTTACGCTATTAATAATTAAAAGAGATTATGTAATTATTTAGATAATTTTTCGATTGCTGTATCAATCATTTGGAGTTTTGTTGAATATTTTTCCATTAGTTCTGCAAATTTATCAACGTCAATCTCCTTGCTTTCGTTTAAGACCTTTAATTCATTAATCGTGCGTATGATACCCGCTTTTTTATCGAGTAATTTTTCTTTTTTGGAATATGGAATCTTCTTATCTAATTTTTTCTTTTGAAAATTTTTAAATCTTCTGACATTTAGGTCTTTAGGGACGAATTTAGTTAAATATATAGTAGATTTTGGAACAAAAGGGGCTAAATTCTCAGGTACTACAATTACAGGTTCAGGATCTTGTATTCTTTTTATATCGTCGTAATCTAAAACTTCTTCGTCTATTTCTTTGATAAACTCCTTAACTACTGAGATGTTAATTTTAACATCTTCTTCTTCTTCTTTTGTAAGATCTTTCAAGTTAGATTTCATATAATCCCATATTTCTTTAGCTTTCAAGTAATAGAACTGTGCTTTTTGTTTTAACTTCTTTACTTTGTCTGTATTAATTGGAGTAATTGAAGATTCTACTGAAGCTTGAGCTTTTAATTGACACGCTCTACCCATATCGTAATGAAATTGAGCTCTAATTTTTTGCCTTTTTTTCTCTTCATGCTTTTTCAAATAAAAAATTCTTTTTGAAAGCATTGAAAGCCCTGAATATAATTTTGACGCAAAATACATATTTTTTTTGTTTTCTTCCCATGCTGCTGCTATGCTTTGTGCCCAACTTCTTGCTTCTTCTGAATTTAATTCTAATTCTTCAGAAGATAAGATAGTTCCCTTATCATTTTGATCAACTGCTGCAGAACTAAAATAAGCAGCAGTTTTATACATTTTACTGGCTTCGACCATGGCTATTATTGCATTGTCCCATTCTTCTTCATTTTCATAATTTTCTGAAAGGAGGGAATAACCTTTTGCTAAAACCCATAAAGATCGAGCACATTCAAACATCAAATCGACGATATCAATCTCTCTATTTTCAATATGATCGTTAAATGTCTGAGTAATATCTAGCTCTTTTAAAATCTTTTTATGATTTTCTTTATCATAATTTATGTTCAAAATCATTGTATATTCTAATACAAGATTTAACTCATCTAATGAAAATTCTTCTTCTTCTTTTTCGATAGCTTCTTCTAATTTCTTAATAGAATAATGTAGGAAACGAATGCGTTGCATTGTTTCATCTGGAAAAAACGACATAAAATCAACACTTTTTTTATTAAATTTGATTATATTATTTTAATAAAAAAAGGTTTTAAAACCTTTAGAAGTTTTTAATTTTTCGAAATTTATTATACCCCAACAAAAGAAAGATATTATATAAAATGAAATCTGAAAGTATTTTTATTTTTGAATTTGTTTCTGGTGGTGGATTCAATCAAGTTGATATTCCAAGCTCTTTATTCTGTGAAGGATTTGGTATGTTAAGATCTATCATAGAGGATTTTAAGGAATTAGATCTAGAAATATTGACATTACTGGATTACCGTATTTCCTATTTATCAAATTATTTAAAAGCAGATATAATAGAACCTGTAAATGCAAATGATAACTATGTAATTTCTTTTAAAAAATTATTAAAAAAAAGTAATTTCTGTTTTATTATAGCACCAGAATTTTCCAACATTTTATATAACCTAACAAAAATAGTAAAAGACCGTAAGAAAAAGCTACTTAGTGTCGATTTGGAAGCTATTTCTATTGGTTCATCCAAAATAAAAACTTTTGATTTTTTTAGAAAATACAGCGTAAATACTCCAGAAACCTTTCAAATTCCTTTCAAAAACGGTTTAGATGTTGATTTTATTAATCAAAAGTTAAGCCAATTCAACTCACCTATAATTATTAAACCAGAAGACGGAGTTGGGGCAGAAAATATATATTATTTTGAAAATAGCAGTCAAATATATAATTTTTTTAAAGAATCAGAATTTATAATCGATACAAATAGATCCTATATTGTTCAAAAATTTATAGAGGGTAGAGATTTAAGTTT
>JBHLLE010000069.1:0-9834 GCA_048885945.1 Candidatus Hermodarchaeota archaeon
AAATTTGATAGTCAGTCACTTTCTTTTTAGTTAATATTTGATAATATACTTAATAATTTAAATACTTTACTTAATATACTCACTATAAAAAGTATATTATTGAATGAAATTATTATGAATGAAAGAAAAAAGGATAAAATTGATGTCAAATCTAGTTTAAATGGTACTATATCGATATATTATTTTTCGGGAACAGGTAATTCCCTTTATATCGCTAAAAAAATAGCTGAAAAATTAAATGATTGTGAATTAATACCAATATCAAAAATATGGCAACAAGATAATCCATCATCAGAAGCTGAAAGAATAGGATTTATCTTTCCATTGTATTATTTGGGCTTACCAGCAATTATTTATGATTTTGTGAGTAAATTCAATGTAAGCTCAGCTAATTATATCTTTACTCTTATTACTAGTGGTGGTGGAGGGACTGGAACAGCATTAAACCAAATTAATAAGATGTTAAAAAAAAAATCTAAACTTCTAAATGGTAGCTTTTGTGTTAGAATGCCAGGAAATTATATTCCAATGTATAATGTTCCTTCTAAAGAAGAACAAAAATATTATTTTAAGCACGCAGATGAAGCTCTTGATAAAATTGTTGAGAGTATTAGAAAAAATGAAACAGTAAAAAGAAAAGAACATATCCAAACTATTGCAAAGCCTGTTAATAAATATTTTCGGAATAAAGTAAATAATAGTGATAGGAAATTTTATGCTGATGAAAATTGTAATTCCTGTGAAATTTGTGAAAAAGTCTGTCCTGTAAATAATATTAAAATTATCGAGGGAATCCCAATATGGCAGCATAAATGTCAACAATGTTTAGCTTGCATTCATTTTTGTCCTCAAAATGCAATACAATATGGTAAAAAAACATCAAAAAGAAGTCGATATCATCATCCTGAAATAAAAGTAAACGAAATAATGAGTCAGAAATAATTGGATTAGACTATTTAATCCAATTTGAAGTAAGCTCCAATCTTAGCAGAACTTACTATTTTACCGTATACACTTAAATACCCTTTTCTAATTTTAGGTTCTGGTTTTTTCCATTCAATTAGTCTTTTATTTATTTCCTCGTCAGTTAAAAGTAGATTTAACTGTCTTTTATCTATATCAATTTCAATTAAATCTCCATCTTGAACAATAGCGATTGGACCTCCCTCGTATGCTTCTGGGCATACATGCCCTATACAAGGACCTCGGGTAGCTCCAGAATAACGACCATCTGTGATCATTGCAACCGAATCTCCTAAACCCATACCCACTAACATTGCTGCTGGAATTGATAATTCTCTCATGCCTGGAGAGCCTTTTGGACCTTCATATCTAATAACTAAAATATTTCCTTCTTCGACTTTATCAGACATGAGAGCATCTCTTACATCTTCTTCACAATCAAAAACTTTTGCGATTCCTTTATGAAGTCGCATTTTTGGACTCACAGCGCTCTGTTTTATTATAGCTCCATCAGGAGCAAGATTTCCTTTCAACACCGCAATACCACCCTCTTTAGAAATCGGATCTTTAATATTGCGAATTATTTGATATTCTTTTATTTCAACTAATTTTAGATAATCCTCTAGGTTGATTCCTAATACTGTTTTACAAGATAAATCTAATAGACTTGAAAGTTTTTTCATTAAAACTCTAACTCCTCCTGCTTCGTGGAATTCGGTAAGGTTATATTCTGAAGCGGGCTTGAATTTAGCAAGGAGTGGAACAGATTTACTTAATTTATCAAAATCGAAATGATTCAAACTACCACCAATTTCGTGTGATAAGGCACACATATGAAGAATCATGTTTGTAGAACCACCAAAAGAAAGAGCAACCTTAATGGCATTTTCTATGGAGTCATGCGTAATGATATTTAGCGCTCTTAGATCATCTTTAACTAAATCCATAATTAATTTTCCTGTCTCTCTACATAAATCCTCTCTTTCTACACTAATAGCACTCATAGTTGCACAACCTGGTAAAGATAGTCCCATAACTTCAACTATACACGCCATTGTATTAGCAGTTCCCATCATATTACACGCTCCAGGGGTACAACATGTTTGAGATTCAATAATAAAGAACTCTTCTTGACTTATTTTTCCAGCCTTATATTCTCCGATTGCTTCTTTTATGTCACTTGTAACATATGTTCTTCCTTTTAGAGGGCCCTCCTTGAAAGTTTTGGGTTCCATAATTCCTCCCGTCAAGAAAACCGTGGGAATGTTGCACCTTGCAGCAGCTAAAAGCATACCGGGGATAATTTTATCACACGAGCAAAGCATCACCATTCCATCAAAATTATAAGCTTTAACGGTACATTCAACTGAAGCTGCTATAATTTCTCTTGAAGGTAAAATATATTTGGAATAATTTCCCGAGTTGGCAATCCCGTCGCAAGAAGCAATAGTATTAAACTCCATAGGAGTTCCACCTTTTTCTTTTATTCCCTCTTTCACTAGATTTCCTAATTTTCTTAAATGTATGTGTCCCGGATTGATTTCATTCCACGAATTTACTATTGCGATTTTCGGTTTTTCTAGATCTTCATACGAATATCCACATCCACGATATAATGCCCTTTCATAAGCCTTTCTTGGATCTAAATCCTTCATATTTCTTGACATTGATTTTTATAAATTTATTAAATTAAAGAAATTTGCCTATTTAATGAATTCTCTTAAGAAAACTAAAAAATTTATATACTTGATTGTCACATCATATATCATTTGAATTTTATATAGTTTTTCTTACTTTAATTCATATTAAAAGGGATTATAATGCCAACTGTAGAACTTGATAATGGTTATAAGATTAATTATTTAGATAAAGGAAAGGGAAGAAATCTTGTTTATATTCATGGATTTCTAGGATGCTCGTGGTTATATGAAGATTTTGTAGAATATTTCTCAGATAAATACAGAATTATTGCAATCGATCATCTTGGTCATGGGAAGAGTGATAAACCAGAATCCGAGTCGTATGAACTATCTGGATTAGCGAATTATGTTGATCAAGCTCTTTCGAAAATTATAGGCGATGAAAGGATTATCCTCCATGGCCATAGTATGGGGGGAATGATTGCTCAGATTTATGCTACTACTCCAAACCTAGCTAAAAGATTAGAAGGATTAGTCTTGATGGGAACTGCGCCACTGCTAAAAAATCCGGGTTTGGTTCAATATATTGAGGATATTAACGCAGGAAAAATGAAAATTATTGATCGGGAAGTTGTGGAGTCTGTATTTGTAAATTTATGTTTCCACCGTAAATTTAGAAAAAATAAAGAAAATCAAGATCTTATTAACGAATTTATTGATAAAACAATGGAAAATGAAGAATATGTTGGAGTAAAAACAATGCAATCCATAGTTAACAACTATAATGTGGAAGACAAATTACATCTGATTAATGTTCCGACTTTGATCCTTACTGGTGATAAGGATATTTTCATTCTTCCCGAGGAATCGAAAAAAATGCACGAAAAAATTCCAAATTCCAAGTTAGTTGTTTTCTCCCCAAATGTTGGTCATATGGTTAATTATGAAGCTAAAAATGAATATATTAAAGTTATGGAAGAATTTCTTGAGAGTATTTAAAAATTCATTCAATTTAATATAGTAAAATCTATACTATATTACAATTTTTTAGTTAAATATTTTTATCAATGGAAATTATTCATATTTAATTTTAAATTAATTTCATTTTACTTACCATGCTAAAAGTAGGGATAATTGGAACAGGGGTAATTTTTAACTTAAATGTACTTGGTTATTTAGACAATCCAGATGTTGAAATTACTTGTCTTTGCAACAGAACCATTGAAAAAGCAAAAGAGAAAATAAAGAAATTCAACTTAAAAGAATCGATACCTATTTATTCTGATTTTAAGGAAATGATTGACAAAGAAGAGTTAGACATAGTAGAGATATTATTACCTCATTATCTTCACGCTGAAGCTACTATTTATGCCGCGAAAAAGGGGATTAAAGGAATATCCGTTCAAAAACCTATGGCAATGTCTTTAGAGGAAGCAGACCAGATGATTTCAGCATGTGAGGAATCTGGATCTATACTTTCTATTTACGAAAATTTTCTATTTGCTCCTCACATAATAAAAGCGAAAGAATTAATCAAGCAGGATTATATTGGTGATATAGCTTCTATTAGAATAAAAATTGCTATGGGTGCAAAAGGAGGCTGGAATGTTCCTGAAAGCGCTGACAAATGGAGATTAGATCCGAAACAAGTCGGAGGTTCTAATAAAGGTTCACCAGTGTTATTTGATAACGGATGGCATGCGTTTACTCTAGGTTGGTGGTTATTTGAAGAAGAAATTGAGAAAGTCTATGCATTAACTGATAACTTCCATGGAATTGATGCTCCCGCCTATGTAATGTGGAAATGCAAAGAAAATAAAAAATATGTGACCCCTCAGTATGGAAATATGGAATTTTCATTAATGCCTGAAATGGAAATTCCTTCGAATTATTATCCTACTGATGAATTTATTGACTTAGTAGCTAGCCGTGGTCGAATGAAAATTAATCAAGGAACTTCCATAGGTAACGCAATGTCAAATTCAGAGATTTTTCCCCCAATTATAATTATTAGAGATGGAAAAGTTGAAACATATAATGATTTTGAAAAAGACTGGAAACATAGCTTTATAAATGCTACAAAGTATTTTATTGAAGTGGTTAAGGGAAACAAAGAACCAATTTTGTCTGGTGAGCAAGCTCGATATATTTTAAAATTTAACTTAGCAGCAATAAAATCTGCTGAACTTGGAAAGGAAGTTTTTCTAGATGATTCTTCATAAAGTAATCTAGATTTATTAAAGAATTGCGAATTCTTTTTTATTTCTTTTAAAGTCAGTTTCTATGTTTTATAATTATAAAATAATGATAATATCAATACAATAACACTGGACAAATTTATATACATAAAGGTTGAATATTGTAATTGATATCTTAAAAAGATATTATATTGATAATTCATATTGGCGATTGAATACCACTTTTATAAAAATTGTTGATAAATATGAATGAGCAAGAGAAACTTAAATTAGGTTTGACTTTTTCCCTTAGTTTAGGATTCTTTCTAAATATGATGGCCTGGACTTTATACGACGCGCAAGTACCCATTACGCTTTTCGAATATCTAGGATCTTATGGATTAGTAGGATTTTGGATGGCTCTGGATAATATAATAGGAATAATAATTATTCCTGTTATGGGTAGTGTTTCTGACAATACTAGAACAAAATATGGCAGGAGAATGCCTTATTTAATGGTGGGTATACCTGTTGCTGCAGTTTTTTTCGTTCTAATAGCTACTGTATCTCCCGCAACAGATCCTTTTTGGTTACTTCTTTTTTATATGTTTTTCTTTAATGTAGCAATGGCTTGCTTTAGGGCTCAAACTATTGCTCTTATGCCAGATTTTACAAAACCAATTAATAGAAGTAAAGGATATGCTATTTTCAACCTAATGGCGGGAGTTGGTACAATTGTTGCTTTTATTGTTAACTTTATTTTAGTTCCAGTAAACATGGTTTTAGCATTTTTAACAATCGCAATCTTAATGATAATATGCTTAGTTATTATGATGCTAACAGTCAAAGAGGAAAATGCGTATGTTTACCAACAAATTCTACAGAAAGAAAAAGAAACTGGAGAGAAAGTTAAAAGAGAAGAAGGTCCGTTTAGCGGTTTAGTTGAAAGCTTTAGGTATATTGCCAAAAGCGAAGATAAAAGTGCTATGGCTATACTTTTAGGAATCTTTTTATGGATGTGCGCTTATTATGCTCTCAGATCGCTTTTTCCTGTATATGCTGTGGATGTTTTAGGATTAGAACGCGGTCCAGCAGGTACAATGTTGTTATTCATGTCCTTATCTTTTATCCTCATGGCAGTTCCAGCAGGAATAATTGGAACGAAATTTGGCAGAAAACTTCCAATAAAAATAGGATTAATTTTATTTACCATTGGTATGTTAATTGGATATCTTTTCCAAACTACTACGATGATTATTATTGGTTTCATTATTGCTGGTATCGGGTTTGCTTTTATAAATACTTTAGCGGTTGTCATGTTATGGGAGCTTGTACCTACAGAGAAACGAACTGGAACTTTTACAGGTATCTATTTCGTTGCTATTTTCTGTGGAGCTATACTTGGACCCGTTATAGTAGGTTTTATAACTGATCTCCTAGGAAATGTTACATTACTTCTAATAGTTGCAATTTTCGTTATTGCGGGTTTAGTTTGCATGTTTTTCGTCAAACGAGGGGAAGCAGGAGATGTAGAAGCGCAAATCGAAATGAAATAGAGAATAATAAAAATTCAATTATTTTTTTTTTTATACTTTTTTTATTTGAAAAACAAGCTTAGAATAAATAGATAATTCGTTAGTTATTTACTATGAATATGAAAAATTCGTGAAATGGTTGTTTAACGATCAGACATATATACACAGGTGATATGGATTATCACTTTGTAGATCATTTTTAACTTAATTTAATTGATGGATGATATAAATTCGTTATGGTTATTCATATAAATGCCTTGAAAAATAAAGGAAATCGATGAATTCCTTACTTTTTTTCATAAAACCATTTTTAATGCGTCCAAATTCCTCAAAGCCATATTTTTTTAGTAGACCAGTACTAGCCTTATTATCCTCAGCTACTTCAGCGACCATAATTTTAATTTCATTTTTTTCTCTTGCTTCTTTTATTAGATTTTCTATTAATTTTGAACAAACACCTTTATTTCTATAGCTATCTCTTACTAAATATCCAATATAAACGATATGGCTAATTAATTCCTCGACCCGTGGTATAGCGTAGATATGACCAATTAATTGATTATTATATATCGCAATCAAATATATCGCATTTGGTAATTGAAAGAAGTGTTCTATAAATCCATTGCTCTCTTCTTTAGTTACTTCTTTAATACGAGCTAAAAAATGGGATTCCAAAATTACTGAATTCATTAATTCCAAATTTTCGTTAAAATATTTAGGAGTTAATGGTTCAATCCTAAGTTCCTCTAAATTAAAATTCACATTTATTGCCATTTTGATAATTATTGAAATTATAGAACTTAATTTAATATTAATTTAAAGGATTTCTTAAGTTACTAAAACTAAATTATTAAAAAATCAGAATTATAAAAATAGGAGAAACTATTTTCAGGGATATTCATCAAGGCGTTCATCATAACTTAATGTTTGATATTTTAGACCTTGTTTTATTCCTTTCTTCATGTCTTTATTTTTTTTTATCATAAATTTAGTCCAATAGCTCATATCTGTAATAGTTGGTTGCTCCACTATACATGACCGAGATTCTTCATTTTGCGCTGTAAGTTCTTCCCAAAATACTTCTTCTTTACGTTGATCTGAGATATAAGGCATTTTAGCGAAAATACATAAATTCTTTCCTTGTTCACCTGTATAGATTGGGTCACCCTTTCCTGATTTCATAACCTCTATAAAATGCTCTGTAGAGTTGATAAATGAATATCTCCAATCTCTTGGTAAATCCAATCCAAATTTTTTAACTTCTCCTTCAGAATACACAACTATTGGGGGAAATTGCGGGGATTTAGATAAAAAATTACCTCCACAAGTGCATTGGTTTATCCACATAATTCCTTTTGTTCCAGAGATTTCAATATACTCATCAATCCCATAATAATTCGAAGGATAATATACATTTGACGCCCAAACAAATTCCATTGAACCATATTTAGGGGGATCATCAGGATTTTTCTTTGGATATTTCCATATAATATTTGCAGGACAGTCTACTAATCCCGAAAAATAATTAATCCAGCTATATACTTTTTCTACTCTTTCTTCATCCATAAACCATAGCGCTAAAGAAAATTTATGTTGTCCATCGTCAAAAATCTCAGGTCCTCCTCCACATCTATCAAAATTAATACGCCATATCCAGACATTAATATTCTCTGCTGCACTCCAGCTTGGACCTCCTCCTAAAATATTATTTATTCTAATATTCAAGGGTTCTCCTATAATACCTTGATCCAATAATTCTTTTGCTCTCAAATATATTGGATAGAATCTAAAATTCTCAAATAATTTTAATTTAACATTTTCGTCTTTACAAGTTTGGATAATCTTATCACAATTACTAATCGAATTCGCCAATGGCTTCTGTACAGAAATTCCAGGTACGTGTGCTTTAGCACAGTAATCAGTCATCGGATAGTGAAGGTCATGGGGGGTTAGTATTTCAACAATATCAAGATCTTCTCGATCAATCATTCTTTTGTAATCAGTATAAATTTTTAACGACTCTAAATTCCATTGTTTTAGACTTTTTCTAGTGGATTCAATATCAATATCAGCAACCGAAACTATTTCAATATCTTGAGAATGTAAATATCCCAAAATGTTTAGATTAGCAATAACACCTGTTCCAATAATCCCTACTCTGAGCATTTTAAAAATTTAAAAGTATAATTATCAATAATCTTTTAAATTCATTCCAATTAAAAAGGTTTACAGATAATAATTATTCAAAAATCCTAAGATTATTTAAAACCCGGGATTGAATCAGCTTTATGATATTCTTCAAAACCTAAATTCTTTATAAAGGAATAAGCTAATTTATTGTCTTTATAAACTTCACATCTTAATTCCTTGACTCCTCTTTCTTTAAAATAATTCCAACTCGCCATACCCAATATAGTCCCCAAACCTTGATGTTGATATTCTGGTAATATTCCTAATCCTGCAATTATACCGATTTGATTTTTATCGCTTGCAGTGTCAAGAAGAATAAATCCTCCATCAACATCGTCAACTTTGGCAATTAAAAAAGTAGTATGTGGGTCATCAAAAATTTTTAAAAATTTCTCTTTTCCAACTTCTCGAATTGGCATGGGAGAAGAATGCCAAGCCTTATCGTATAAAGTAACTATTCTATCGATATCCTCTCTTTTAGCCACCCGAACATCTGCGTGAATGAACTTATGCTCTATGTTATCTATTAATGAATCTTCAAATTCCTTAGTAATTTTGTCAACAGGAAGGCGCATTTGTTTATATCCCGCATGGTCATCAAAAAAATCCCTCACACCTGTATATAAATTTTGAAATAATTTTCTAATTCTTTTCCTTGTATGGCTAAAAATATCATCAGAGTTATCTGTCATAATTATGATTTAATATATTTGAATAAATATATAAATTTTAATTTTTAAAATTATTAGCCTTATTTATTGACTTTTGAAGGATTTAGTAAGATAAACCTTAATGGAAAATAATTTTTTAGTTATTTGAACAAAAAATCTAATATTATAAAGTTCAAATGGTTTTAATATCATTGACAAAACTCTATCACAAATAATCAATGATAATTCGGATAAGTCTTTTTAAACAAAAAATTTTCATTGATTTAATTAAACTTACGTGATTCAAAAAATGAGTTATTTTGACGAATATTTACTTCAAGATGTATTCCTTGTATTTTTAACGTATGCTTATATAATGCTAACAATTGTAATTCCTGTACAATTAAAAAAAAGAGATAAAATTTCTAAATTCACAGCTCGTAAAATGGTTCATTTATTAGCGGGATTAAGCGTTTTATCCACTCCTTTTTTCGTTTGGCCATACTGGGCAGTTGTTATTGCAGGCTCTCTTACAATACTGGTTTTTTTCAGCAGTAAAGAAAGTAAAGTTAAAAAGCTTAAAGAACTCTACGATACTATTGGAGAGGAGGCAGAAGAAAAAGTAGGATATTTACAAGGACCTTTTCATTATTGTATATCTATTCTCATACTGGTAACA
>JBHLLE010000070.1:0-9818 GCA_048885945.1 Candidatus Hermodarchaeota archaeon
TATTCACATAATTTAGGAAATATTTTACAGGCAATTCAATCTGCCCATTCCTTAACTAAAAAAAAAGATCAATTAGAAATAAATAATTTATTAGAAGTCGAAAATATTATTGAAAATAAGTTTAAAGAAGCTTCTGAGACCTTAAAAGAGATTAGAAATTTGTAAATTAATTTTTATGCTTCATTTTTTTTTTTTAATATAATATTCTTTTTAAAACAATTCTCTTGTAGCAGATTTAAAAGAAAAAAAATATTTTTATAGTATATATGTGTTTTTATATTACTGCAACTCTTCCTAAGGAAGCTTCGTTTGATACAATAAAGGAGATTTTTAACGAATATAATATGGTATTTAATCCAATTCAAAATAAGAGTATCCAAACCCAGCTTAGACCTAGTGATCTCTATTTTCGAGCGACTAAAAGCTATTGTGACTGTGGAACCGTATTAGGATCCTTGAATCGCAAGCAGGAATATCAAAATTTTCTAAATTCTAAAAAGATTCGAACGCTAAAAAAGAAAAAATGGACAGATGACCAAATTGATAAATGGATTAAAGAAAAATTAAAGAAGGACAGCTCCTCAACAATAGGGAAAAAACTAACTCCTATGGAGATAGATAAAGAAACAACTAGATGGATGAAGTTTCTTCAAAGCTTACTAAATAACAAAAAAGTTTCAAGAATAGGGCTTTTAAAACATTGGTATGATGGAGCGTTAGAGATTGAAAAAATTACTCTTATAAGGATAGAAAAAATACCAATCAATAGAATTTCCCCCAAATTTCTTTTAAATTTGGAAGAAGATGTGCTCTATGAATTTATTCCAGCATATAATTTTTAATCCTTAATTACCTTTATATCTCAATTAAGGGAACATTATTGGGATATTTTATGAAAATAGTCGATTTGCGTTCTGATACGTTTACAAAGCCTTCTCCTGAAATGTGGGAAATGCTCAAATCTTTAGATAATTCTCACATAGGAGATGATGTCTTTAGTGAAGATCCAAGCGTTAATGCCCTGGAAGAAAAAGCAGCAAAAATAATCGGAAAAGAAGCTGCAGTGTATGTTACTTCTGGCACGCAAGGAAATCTCACTTCCTTGTTAGCTCATACTAATCCTGGTGAACAAATTTTGATCGAAGAACAATCTCATATATATCAAAATGAATTAAGCAGCGCTACTAAGATCGCAGGTTTGAAGGTAAATTTATATTCGTCAAATAGGGGCACTCCATCCGTAGACGAACTTCAAAAATTAATAGAAGATTATAAAGAAAGACAATCTCCAATAAAATTATTATGTTCAGAGAATACGCATAATTATCATGGAGGAGCTTTAATTAGATCTGAAGTTTTAAAGGATATGAAACAATTTGCTGAAAAAAATGGATTAAAATTCCATCTGGACGGAGCAAGAATATTTAACGCTGCTGTTGGACTAGGAGTTAATGTAACCGAGATTACTAAGTATGTGGATAGTGTCATGTTTTGCTTAAGCAAAGGGCTTTCTTGTCCAGTTGGTTCCCTTGTTGCTGGTTCTAAAAGATTCATATCAGAGGTTAGAAAGTACAGAAAAATGGTTGGAGGATGTATGAGACAAGCAGGTGTTATTGCTTCTTTTGGATTGATAGCTCTTGAACCAAAATGGATTCAAAGGTTAGATGAAGACCATAAAAATGCTAAATTACTCGCGAATGGAATCGAGAAATTTAATTTACCAATTAAAATTTTAAATCCTGATACAAATATTATAATCGTCTCTATACCAGAGGAGATTCGAATTGGGAAAGTAGTAAGAAAACTAGGAGATGAGGGGATTTTAGCGTTCAATATTGACAAGCGTAGAATTCGTTTTGTAACTCACTTTGGCATAAATGAAGAGGATATTCAGTATGCTATAGAAAAAATTAGTATGGTTTTCTCAAAAGTATTCTAATGCGTATCTACTTTTGTTAATTTTTTTTCGCATTCAAATAAAAAATTTGTTATCAAATTTCCTAATTTCTATTTATCCAAAAAACTAGCAGTTTAAATAGTACAATTTATAAAAAGATCGTTCCACTTATTCATCTTAACTAAATTTACAAAAAGTAGTGATAAAAAATGAAACTGAATAAGCGCGTACTAGTTGCTCTATCTATCTTACTTACTATAAGTTATGGGCTTTCTCTTGCTGCCTCAGGAGTCTCCATTCCTGGATATGGTGAGTCTACTCCATAAATAGACTGCTTTCGACAATTTAGAGCAATCATTTTTTTTCTCTTTTTTGTCTTTAAAATGTTTCTCAAGTAAGATTTTTTACCAATTTTAGAAAAAGTAAGCTTAATTCACATCATAAAAAAAATTTAAATTTTAAAAACTCTTAATGCGAAATAAATTACAATAAAACTAGTTTTAATTAAATAACAAAAAATGTTGATATAAATGAGTAAGCATGGAAGATTTTGGGTTAAATCTTACGATAAACATGTTCCTGAAAGCTTAGAAGGGAAATATCCCACTGAGGATATAGGGACTATGTTAGTAAAAGCTATGGAAAAATATTCCGACAGAATTGGATTCTATTTCATGGATCGTGAGTTTACATATAAAGAAATTCTTGACAAGTCTCGAAGATTTGCCACCTTCTTACAAAAAAATGGTATAAAAAAAGGTGATGTAGTTGCAATCAACCTACCAAATTGTCCGCAGTATCTGATTGCAGTATACGGAACTTATATTGCCGGAGCAGTAAGTTCAGGGTTGTCACCCCTCTTAAGCGAAACAGAAATGCAGTACCAGCTTGATGATAGCGATGCAAAAGGTGTTGTGACGATGGACATAATTCACGAGAAAAGGTTCTCGAAGATCATCACGAAATTACCGAAGCTAAAAGTCATGATTCCCACGAATATTTCAGAATATATGGGATTTGGTGGTTTTAAGGTCTTTATGGGAAAATTAATAAAGAAGATACCAAAAGGAAAAATGATCCCATACGAAGGTAAAATAGTAGCTCCTTTTATGGAAGTTATGGAGACACCACCTGATGTAAAACCTGTTTCACTTGATGTTAAGAAAGATCTATGTTTGGTTCAGTATACTGGGGGAACTACTGGAAGTCCTAAAGGAGTTGAAATTGCCCATAGTAATCTTGGTGGAAACATGATCCAATTCGACGCGTGGTTAAACAGACCGAAAGGAACAGATATAGTGATTTCCGCTTTTCCATACTTTCATATTGCTGGGTTTTTCATCGGATTATTTCTAACTTTCATAGGGGCGACACATATTATAATTGCAAATCCAAGAGACACTGATCACATGATACATGAAATGTTAGATAAAAAACCTACGGTATTTGGAAACGTTCCCACTTTATTTTTAATGATTCAGAAAAATCCTAAATCAAAAGACATTCCTGACGAAGTATTAGACAATATTACACTTTATGTTTCAGGTGCAGCGCCTTTTCCTGCTGAAGCTGTAAGAGATTTCGAAAAACAGTTTCACACTGAAAATAAATTCGTGGAAGTTTATGGAATGACCGAATCGGCAGTTATAGTTACAGCAAATCCCGCACACAATCCTAAAAAGATTGGATCTGTTGGGTTACCCTTACCAGATACAGATATTAAACTTGTGAACGTAGAAACTGGCGAAGAAGTACCAATTGGAGAACCTGGGGAAATTTTAATGAAGGGACCTTCGGTAACGAAAAGATATTACAAAAAACCTGAAGCTAGCGCACAGACTTATGTCGATGGATGGCTTCACACTGGAGATGTCGGAGTATTCGACGAAAAAGGTTATCTAACAATAGTAGATCGGACTAAAGATATGTTAAGCGTAAGTGGATTTAAAGTATATAGTGTCCACGTAGAAGATGTAATGACTAAACATCCAGACATACAATTAATGGCAATTATTGGTATTCCCGATCCCGATCGTCCTGGAGCAGAGATAGTAAAAGCAGTAATTCAACTAAAAGAAGGAGTTGAACCGGATAATAAGGTAAAGGAAAGTATAAAGAAATATGCTGAAGAAAACTTAGCAAAATACGAAGTTCCAAAAATCTGGGAATATGTAGAAGAGCTTCCAACGACTGCTGTCGGAAAAGTTCTCAAGAGAGCATTGCGAGAATAAATATATTAACTATTAGTTATAACCTTTCTATTTTTTTTTATTTTTTTTTAATCTAAATTTAAAGTATAAATATTCAAATAAGTCAATTTATTTCAATAATTAACCTTTAAAAAAGTAAAAAAGTCAAAAATGAGTAATTTAGAATTTGAAGATATAATTTATGAAAAAGAAGATAATGGGCTTTGTACAATAACATTTAGTAAACCAGAAATCAGAAACGCTGTGACCTATATTACTTTTTATGAAATCCATAAAGCACTGGAAGACATGGAAAAAGATAAAAATGCTAGAGTGTTAATCATCACAGGTGATCCAAAGGGAGATGCTTTCACTTCTGGAGGGTATTTTAAGAAAGAAATGTTTCATAAGATGAAAAAATACCCTGATATTGATCTTATGGATATAGCGCAAAAGAAACTATGCTTAAAATTTTGGGATTTTAACAAACCTGTCATTGCCGCTATCAACGGAATGGCGATTGGTGGAGGTGTTACCATGTCAATGGCTGGGGCGGACTTAATATACATGGCAGAAGATGCGTGGTTAGGATTTTTTTTCGGTAGACGTGCCATTGTACCAGAATTTGCAAATTGTTTTATACTACCTTTTTATGTTGGATTTCAAAAAGCGAAGGAAATCTTTTATTTTGGCAAAAAAGTCACTGCCAAAGAAGCGTACGAACTTGGGATAGCAAATAAAGTATTACCTAATGACGAATTGATGGCTTATGCAAGAGAACAGGCTTTAAGGTTGGTTCCTCCTAAAGGACCAAGTTTATCTCTTAAATTGATGAAAAAAACGATGCATGCTTATTTTAAGGATATATTAAGTAATACCTTAGATTTGGAAAACAGATCCTTAAGAAAGACTTTTGCTTCGCACGATTTTAGAGAAGCAATGGACGCATTGAAAGAAAAACGAGATGTTACTTTTATTGGTCGATAATATAAACTGGTTTATTAAATACTATATCAATTTACATCTTTCTTTTTTATTTTTATTCTATATTTTTTTGAAAATCAAATGGTTTGAATCTTAATTCATTAGACTTTTTTGAAGATATTAGATAGGTTACAAAACCCATATCTTTAAAAGCAATCTGACTGAATTATTTTTATGGCTATTAATAATATTAATGATAGTAAAGTAATTTCGAGTTATCCCGTGATTTGTATTGGTGCGGGTCTAGGAGGAATCGGTGCTGCGTGTCAACTTGCGCTTAGAGGAGAAAAAGTACTATTGCTTGAAAAGCATAATGTACCAGGTGGATTTGCAACTTCTTTTGTGAGAGGGAGATTTGAATTCGAAGGCGCTCTCCATGAATTAAGTGATATCGGTAAAGATGATGACAGAGGTGCTCTTTATCGATTTTTAGAAAGACTTGGTGTGGTCCCTCAAAAAATTAAATTCAAATACGTCCCCGAGTTCTATCGTAGCATATATCCAGATGGTTATGATGTAACTATACCATTTGGTTTAGAAGAGTATAAAGAAAAATTTATCGAACTTTTTCCACACGAACAGAAAGGAATAGAAGAATTCATGGAAATGTGTGAAGCGGTTTTAGCAGGTATTGAATATATTGCGTCTAAAGGAGGTAAATTTGTACCACAAGAAATCTTAAAGGAACATCCTTGGCTCCCTCGCATTTCTGGTATTACCCTGTCAGATTTATATGAAAAATTCTTTAAGGATTCGAAACTTATTGCTCTGATATCTCAACTGTGGGGGTATGTAGGATTACCTCCAGATAAAATGAATGCTTACGTCTATGTTGCGATGATAATTTTTTATTTAAAATGGGGTGCTGCATTTCCCGAAGGTAGATCTCATTCCCTTTCTAATGCAATGGTACAAGCTTTTCATGAACTAGGGGGAGAGGTACGATATAATGCTTTAGTTAATCGTATCCTTGTAGAAAATGGTAGAGTTGCAGGAGTTGAGCTTCTTAATGGTGATATCTATCGATGTAAGGCGATTATTTCAAATGTAAATCCAATTTGTACAGCAATGAAGATGCTTCCACCAAAAACAGTTCCAGAAGACTATTTAAGAAAGATCTATGCTCCAGAAATAGGTCCATCTGGATTCTCCGTTTATATAGGGTTAAATGCTTCATATAAAGAATTAGGTCTTACGGCTCACGAAACATTTATAAACGAGACCTACGACATGAACGATGCTTTTGAGACTTTCCGTAAATTAGAACCTCCAAAATACATGGTAGCGGCGTGTTACAATCATATAGTTGAGGATATTTCCCCTCCCGGGACTACTCAACTCGTTTTAACAACGCTTCAAATGGGAAAACTCTGGCAGAGTATATCAGCCGATCAATATTTTAAAGTTAAAGACAGAATTGCAGATAAAATGGTTTCTATGGTAGAAAAGACAATTTGTCCAAATATAAGAGATTATATTGAAGTTGCTGTAGCTGCCACTCCTTTGACTTATTATCGTTATTCAAAAAACATTGAAGGAGCTATTTATGGTACCACACAAGACGTTACAAATGGGCCTATGCTTCGACTAAAGAGTAGAGGTGCTATACCTGGATTATATCAAGTAGGAGCTTGGACAAATTTTGGCGGTGGATTTTCCACTACGATAGTAGGTGGTAGAGTAGCGGCCGGTATGTATTTAAAAGATAAAAAGGAGGGGAGATGGTAAAAATGATGAAAGATATTAAGAAATATCAAGAAGCTGAAAAAATCAAAAAATGGCGCGAACAAGCACAGCTAATTCCGTATTATTATGACGGACTCGAAAATCTCTGCGATAGAATTCATCCTGAAAAACAAGTTTTACAAATCACAGATATAAAAGAGCTTTCTTGGGATACAAAACTTTATAGATTTATATCAACCAACCCTAATAAACTATTAGCGCCATTTCGTGCAGGACAATATATTGGAATAACCGTAGAAATAAATGGTGTTAGGACCACGCGCCCATATTCTCTCGTCTCTTCTCCTAATCAACTTGCTTATTATGAATTAGGCATTAAAAAGAAAGATGGAGGATTTGTAAGTCCATATATCCTTGAAAATCTTAAAGTAGGAGATACTATAGAAGCTACTGGACCCTTGGGAGAATTTCACTATAATCAAATATTTCATGGAAACAATTTAGTATTTATTGCAGGGGGTTGTGGAATTACTCCTTTTATTTCAATGCTTAGAAACATCTCTGAAAGAGCTTTACCGTTGAATGTGTGGGTGATTTTTGGATCTCTAACTGAAAAAGACATCTTATTTAGAGAAGAATTAGAAGATATTCAAAGAAGAAGGAAAAACATCAAGATTCAATTCATATTGTCTGAACCTGAGCCAGAGTGGAATGGTGCGTGTGGATTTATCACAAGAAATGCAATCTCAGATTTCATAGGAAATATTGACGATAAATTCTTTTATGTCGTAGGAAGTCAAAATATGTACCAATTTATGCAAGAAGAATTAAAAGCGTTAAATATTCCCGCACATCGAATTATATATGAAGCATTTGGAGTACCTGACGATATAACCAAAGTAATGGGTTGGCCAAAGGAAATTGATCCTACAAAAACATTTAACATTACAATAGATTATATCTCACAAGGTAATAAACAACAAAAAGTAATTGAAGCCCTATCTACTGAGCCTATTCTAAATAGTATTGAAAGAGCAAAAGATTCTGGCTTAATCATTGAAAGTGGTTGCCGTTCAGGACAATGTGCATTATGTAGAACTAAATTAATTTCAGGTAAAGTATTTGTTCCTCCAGATGTAACAATTCGAGAAGTTGATAAAGATTATGGATTTATTCATCCTTGTATATCTTATCCAATAGCCGATTTGCACTTAGATTTAACTTTAACTTAAGTTTTTTTATTATTTATTTATTTTTTTTTTTAAGAAAACTAAATTTTATATTAAGAATCAATGTTCTTATATAATAATTAAAAAAGAAAGAAAAAAAAATTTTTAAATTCCTAATTGGCCTAATTTTTCCTGAGTTGGCGCTCCTGTTTCCCAGTCCCAACCTCTTTCCTTATAGTAACGTTGAAGGTTTTTTTCTAAATCGTGCTTAACTCCCGCAGTTTTTCCACTCTCTAAGACTTTATTTAAATGTCCTGGCAATTTATCATCTTCCCTTGTAATTCCTAACTTACAATTAATCACTCTTTTTATATTGTTTATTCGTTCTCCAACTTGCAGTAGAGATTTTCTATCATATCCAAATCCAGTTGCTGCATTGATGAATCCAATTATATCTTCTAAAGGAGGATTTCTAAAAATACAATTAAGGACTGAGTCGTCAAGTGCCCTAACATCTTGCATTCCAATAACTCCTTTTTCTCTTCTGCTTATATCGTGCCAATCGCCACTTTTAACTCTTAATTTAGGATAACTCATATTACCAATCTCTACAGAATACCAATCACACTTTACATGACTCGCCCCGACGCAACAAGTCATATAACTTAATGCTTGACCAGCAAAAGCTCTAGGATCATGCATAGGCATCTCTAGACCCTTCACGTGAACTGCTAGTTCAGGATCGACTTCAAATCTTTCAGCCATAATCCTTACTCCTTCAGCAAGTATGTTTCCAATATCTTCTCTTTTTGCTATTTTCTCAAGTAATTTAGGAATTAATTCACTATTACCCCATTTAATATCCTCAATTTTGATGTCCTTTAGATATTGCTTGATTTTATCTATTCCAAGACTATTTTCTACTAAATATATTAAAAAAGATATGCTCACTCCACTAGAAATAGTATCAATTCCTAAAATATTACATAAGTGATGTGCTAAGACAACAGGCTCAGGATCAAAAATTCCGAGCATTGGACCGAAAGCAGCAACAGACTCGTATTCAGGACCGTCTACCTGAATATCTTCATCCTGATGATTAACAATGGTAGTTTTACCACACTGTAATGTACAACCAGCACACCCATAATTAAAGACTGGAAATTTTTCTTTCAGAGTTTTACCTGTCAATTTTTCTGCCAAGAATTCTGATTGTGTATAATAATATCCAGGAGTATCACCTAAAACCATTCCAATATCAAAATAAGAATTAGTACCATAAAGATGAAAAACATTAAATGTAGCAGTTTTAAGAAAGTCTCTTTTAGTTTCTAATTGTCCTTTCTTTAATATTTCCTTCATAGCACTGCTATCTGCTATTTGTACTCTATTAGTTCCAGATATAGCTAATGCTTTTAAATTCTTTGACCCCATTAGCGCACCCATTCCACATCTTCCAATAGCTCTTCCCTCATCGTTAAGTATTCCTGCATATTTTACTAAATTCTCTCCCGCAACTCCTATGGTAGCTATCTTGACTTTATCGTTATCTAATTCCTTTTTAATTAATTCTTGAGTTTTATAAGTATCTTTACCCCAAATATTTGCAGCATTTTTAAACTCGAATTCTCCATCCTTAATATATATGTATATTGGTTCTTTTGCCTTTCCTGTAAATACAATTGCATCATATCCACTGTTTCTTAATGATATACAAAAGAAACCTCCAGAAGTACCTTCACCCCAAATTTTTGTAAGTGGTGAGATACCAGACACAGAATATCTCCCTGAGGATGGTCTTACAGTTCCCGTTATTGGACCTGTGGCGAACACAAGTGGATTAATCTCAACAAAAGGATCATTTTTTAGAGTGTTATAATCCTCATCAGAAAG